>DATIET010000079.1:0-8421 GCA_035455615.1 Thermodesulfobacteriota bacterium | reverse complement strand
TGGGCCTTCGGGGAGAATCTAAGCGCGAAGGATATAGGGAATTTTTTCACCGTATCGAATGATTTCGACGGGAAGTTCATAGGCATTTACCAGCTCTTCATCGAAACGAATTTGTGGAAGGACAGATTTACTTTTGCGGTCGGGCGCATGGGGATAGGTGATGATTTCAGCACGGCCGGCGTGTTTGGAATTTACGTCAGTGCCGTCGTCAACGCGAACCCGATAAGCCTGACTTACAATATTCCGGCGTATCTCAGCAACCCCGATGCCGCCCTCGGGGCGCGTCTCCGTGTAAAGCCGTCCCGCGATTTTTACATCGCAGCCGGTGTGTATAACGCCGACCCCGACGCGGCCGTCAATCAGAGGGTGTCGATCGATTTCGATTTCACTTTCAATGACGGAGTGATACTGATAAGCGAAATAGGTTATACACCCGGCAGGAGCGCAGGTTCCGCCGGACTCCCGGGGGATTACAAGGTTGGGGCATATTATGATACCGGGGAATTTAATGAGCTTGCCGACAGTGAGAACACGCGAGAGGGAAATTACGGTTTATATCTCATAACCGACCAGATGATTTACCGCGAGCCCGGCAAAGAGGGCCAGGGCCTGACTCTATGGGCCGCGGCAACGTACGCGCCGGAGGAGGAGATTAACGTCTTCCCCTTCTTTATCGCCTCAGGGTTCGCTTATAAAGGTGTATTCACGGGGAGGGATAAAGACGTCGCGGGATTCAGCTTCGCCTACGGTAAATTAAGCCGGCATCTCGAAGACCAGGACTACGAGATCGGAATCGAGGGCACGTACATATTTCAGGTTACGCCATGGCTGGGGTTACAGCCCGATGTGCAGCTAATAGTGCATCCGGGCGGAAGCGGCAGCATACCGGACGCCCTCGTTGCCGGTATGCAGCTATTGGTTGATATTTGAGTCGTGCCGGCCTCCTCAATTATTTGCGGGCTGGAAAACCGTTTTCAGAAATTCCTGCATCTGCTCCCAGGACTTTTCGTCTGCCTCCTTGTTGTATTCGAGGGGCAGGTTGTTGCTCTTCCCGTATTCGTCGGCGTCGGGGTTGGTAAAGCTGTGCTTTAGCCCCGGATAAACCACGACCTCGTAATCGGCGTTCGCTTCATCCATTTGCTTTTTGAATACTTCGACTTGTTCCAGAGGTACTAACGGGTCGGCTCCTCCCGTGAAAACGAGAATTTTCGCCTTCACGCTCCCGGGTTCCGGTTTACTCGCCGCTCCGACGCTCCCGTGGAAGCTCACCGCTCCGTCGAGGTCCGTGCCGATGCTCGCCATGTAGAGCACGACTCCGCCGCCGAAGCAGTAGCCTATTGAGGCTGTGTCTTCGGGGTTTACGGTCGGCTGCGCCTTAAGCAAATCCATGGCCGCCTTGAATCTCTTCTGAGCGACGTCCATATTGCTCATTACTTCTGTCATGAACTTCTGGGCGTCCTCGGCGTGCTTCGTACTCTTCCCCTCTCCGTACATATCCACGGCGAGGGCCGTGTATCCAAGCCCTGCCAGCATGTCCGCTCTTTTCTTCGCGTAATCGTTGAGGCCCCACCATTCGTGTACGATCAGGACACCGGGTCTCTGCCCCTTGATGCTGTCGTCGTACGCGATGTATCCCTTGAGAACCGTTCCGTCCGCCTTGTATTCGACAGTCTCGCCCACAACCTTCGAGTAGGCTTGGCTCGTGAGGGACACAAAAATCAACATAACCATCAAACCGAATATTCTCATCATATTCTCCCCCTGTGTGGTATTGTATATACATTCATAGATAAATGATCGGCAAACGGAAGTCAATAATCGTTTCTCCCTGTAAAGCGGCGCGGGTCTTGATCTTCCGCAAATATTGCCCTTTCCCCGGAGCTTGCAAATATTGATTGTGGAAGCCGAATAATTTGGTTAATCTTACTGTAACGACGACATTCGCCTCTAATTTTCATTAACGCCGGCAGGTTAGTGCGGCTCGGATTTTCTTATTGAATAAATATAGAAAGATATCGGCATTATTGGTCGGCGGGCTCGGGTTAATAGTAATCCTCGCCGTCGTTTCTCTACTACTCGTCAAAAGGCTCGTGAGCCCCGAGCGGGTAAGAGAGGATTTACGGGCATATCTCTCTCTCAAGATCGGGGGGACGGTCGAATTCGGCGGTGTCGAGATAAACTTCATCCCCGGCCCCCACGTCGTGCTCAGAGGCGGGAAATTCTCCGTTCCCGGCAAGATGGAAGGGAGCTTCGAGACCCTGATCGTCTATCCGAAGGTTTTGCCCCTGCTGAGGGGCCGGGTGGAAGTCGCGCGGCTTAAAGTGATCAGGCCCGAAATAAAGCTGCTCCTAAACGAGCTCCCGACCGGAGAGCTCCCCGGGGAGGATGGTTCTTTTTCGCTCGCAGCCTTGAGGGACGGCCTCAAAGGGGCGTTGGACAACCTCGCTTCACACGGTAAAGGGCTTAACTCTGAAATTGAGAACGGGACGCTCATCCTACAAAAGGACTCGGCGCCGGTATTAAGCTTCAGCGGCATGAACATCGACCTTTCGCTGCCCGACGATAAGCTCGGCATAAGGGTGAGGAGCGCGTCCAATCTCTGGGACTCCCTCGACTTCAGTGCCTCTATAGACGTGAAGAATTATAAGGGCTCCGGGAGCCTGGTCGTCAGAGGCGCCGAGCCCCATAAGTTCGTGGACTTTTACCTCCCGGATAAAAAGCTGGTATCTGACTCGAGCGCTAATTTGACCCTGAATTTCGACACCGCGGATTTATCGGTATTCCACGCTGCGCTCGAAGCGTCGGTCCCCAAATTGATACTGACAGGCGGCGGGGAGGAGCTCAGTCTCGGCGCGGCCGATATCGACGCCGATCTTTATTTCGACGATGCGAAGAACGTGCTCACTCTGAAGAGCGCGAAGCTCGTCAATCCGCAGCTCGACCTGAGCGGAAAATATATCGTTGATAAAAATTCGTCCGTGGTAAGCCTGTCTCTTCTGGGAAAGAACGTAAATGTGAAATCGGTCAGGGACGGGGCGCTGTTCATTGCGGGCGAACATAAAGTCACGGACTCTATCTTCGAGGTCGTGAGGGGCGGGACGGTGCCGGAAGTCACGCTCGATGCCAGTGCCTCTACGTTCAGGGGTTTATGGAAAAAGGGAAATTTCAGGATAGAGGGCGATATGGTGAACGGCGGTATATACATCCCTCCTGCCGAGTTCGACATCGTCGAAGCGAACGGACACGCTCTGATTGCCGACGGTTTGCTCAAAGGGACGAATCTCTCGGGCAGGCTCGGGAATTCGAAGGGCCATGACGGGACACTGCTTTTAGGGATCGACGGACCCGGCGGACCCTTCACCCTCGACATCATGATCGATGCCGATCCTTCACAAGTGCCCCCCGTGTTAGATCAGTTCGTTCGTGACGAGAATTTCAAGAATGAGATGCGTCTCATACACGGCGTTCAGGGTACGGCTAACGGCAGGCTCGTGATCGGCGATCAAAAGAAGTCGCCGAAGGCTAAAATCAGTGTTTCAGGTTTTGATTTCACGGCGGATTACGGCCGCTTCCCTTATCCGGTGCACGTGAAGGGCGGCACGTTCGATTATGAAAATAAGAAGATCGTCGTCGGGAACCTCGGCGTTCAAATGGGCAAATCGAGCACTACTCTGGTTTCCGGCTCCGTCGAATGGGCCGAAAATGATTATCTCAGCGTGAAGGCGGCCGATACCGCTCTCGACCTGGGAGAGCTCCACTTATGGCTTTCGTCGTTCGCTTCCCTGAAACCCGGCCTCGGGGAGATCCAATCGGTCTCGGGGACCGCTTCATTCGGGGCCGTCGAGCTAGCGGGCGCCCCTTCCGATCCCGCCGGATGGGAGCTGAGCGGGGAGGGGAATCTGAAGGCGGTGAACGTAGGCGTTGCGGGTTTCAGCGGCCTTATAACACTGGCTGACGCCGATATCACATCGACCCCCGGGAGGATATCCGTATCGAATGCCGGCGTGTCGCTCCGCAACAGCACCATTACCATGGACATGGTCCTCAGCAATTACTTCACCGACCTCCTCGAGATGAGGATCGATTTTGCGGGCACGCTCGAGCCCGGAGCCATGGGTGAGTTGTCGGGCTACATCAAGCTGCCCGAGGAGCTCGTTTTTACGAGCCCGCTCTCTGTAAAGGAATCGTCGCTCGTCCTTCGGAGCTTGGGAGAAAAACCGGAAGACGGCTCACTCGGAGCTTCCGGCGGTTCCGCGGAAAATTCGGGGAGGAAGCTCAACCTGAGCCTTGAGATCGAGACGGATAATCTCGAATGGCAGGATTCCCCTGAGAATGCTCCTCGGAATCATGAGCCCCCACGTAGCGGCGAGTGGAATTCACCGGTCCTGGGGGCGGTACGCCTGAAGTCGGGAAATTTCAAATTTAAAAAACTCAACTGGGATTCCGTCGATTCCGTTATCACGTTCCACGATAGCGGCGTCAACATCGACGTCAACGGCGCTAATTTATGCGGTATCTATACACCGGGTCTTTTACGCATCAACCCGCCTGATCTCAGGTTCGACTTCCGGCCGGCGGCGAGCGACGGGGACCTCGCAGCGGTTATAAAATGCCTCCTCGATAAGGCGGGAATCATATCGGGCGCGATCGATCTCAAAGCCAATATTTCTTCTGACGGAAGCGGGCAGGACTTATATAATAATCTCCAGGGCGGCGTGGAGCTGAATTCGCAGGGCGGACGCGTCGAAAAATACGGCGGTCTCGCAAAGTTCTTTACATTTCTCAATTTCGGCGAGCTGTTCCGCGGACAAGGACCGGAATTCGGCAAAGAAGGCTTCCCCTACGATAAGCTCACGGCCAGGGCGGACGTCGAGGAAGGAAAGGTGCTGATCCGGGAAGCGGTTATGGACGGCCCCTCGATCAAGGTCGTTTGCGAGGGGAATGTCGACCTCGTAAACAGGAAACTCGACCTCGAGCTCCTCGTGATTCCGGTGATGGCCGTCGATTCGGTGATCGATAAGATACCGCTCGTTAACTTCATACTCGGAAAAAACTTCGTCTCCATACCCATAAAAGTCACCGGGGACATATCCAATCCGGATGTGACGACGGTATCTCCCTCGAACGTCAGCTTCGGATTGCTCGGCCTTATAAAGCAGACCCTGAATATACCGGTCACTATATTCAAACCCGTAAGCAGGAATGGGAAAGGTAGTGATACTAACGAAGGGCTTGAGATGATCGCTCCGGAAGACAAGGAAAACCCGGCGACCCCCGGGCCGAATAATTAATCACTCAAAGACTTAATTTGCGCGCCGTCCTGACGGCTGCTGAATCCATTCCGGGGCATGGTTCGTTCACTTGTTTCTGAGTATGTCCCTGATCTCCGTTAGCAGCTTTTCCTCGTTCGAGGGCCCGGGCGGAGGAGGCGGGGCGGCTTCTTTCTCCTGCCTGAGCTTATTGATATTTCTCACCAGAATGAATACCGCGAATGCCACTATGAGGAAGCTGATTATCGTATTCAGAAACTTGCCGTAATTTATGGTTACCGCGCCCGCTTTCGCGGCGTCCGAGAGCGCGGGGTAGGGCCCCTGGGGAGTCCCTTCCTTCAACACCAAGAATAGATTTGAAAAATCGACGTTGCCGAGTACGAGCCCTATGGGCGGCATTATCACGTCGTTCACGAGAGACTGGACTATAGTTCCGAACGCTGCCCCGATGATTATTCCGACAGCCATATCGACTACGTTCCCGCGCATGGCGAACTCTCTGAATTCTTTAAGCATCCCTGATCTCCGTTGTCCGGAACTTGACTCTAGTATCTCACACGTCAATTCCAATATCAATCTTGAATATTGCCTTTAAACGGCTCTTTAGTAGACTCTGCATTTACGGGCTGATACAATAATCATTCCTGAGGCGCGGGTATCTTACATGGCGGACAACAGAAGGGTCGAAATAACATACTGCAGGCAGTGCCGCTGGCTCTTGAGAGCGTCCTGGATGGCGCAGGAGCTTCTGACGACATTCGACCTCGAGATCGGGGAAGTGGCGCTCGTACCCGGCACGGGCGGGATATTCGAAGTCAGGGTCGGGGACGAGCTCGTCTGGTCGAGGAAGGAGAAGGGGCGGTTCCCGGATATCAAAGAACTGAAACAGCTCGTCAGGGACAGGGTCGCTCCCGGCAGGGACCTCGGCCACTCGGACGGATAATATTGAGCGTCTCCGGCCGGGACCGCCGGAGAGCACTCGGCTCCCAAGGCTGTGTATAATATTCCTCCATGCCCGTATACCTTCTCGACGATTCCCTCGTTTTCCCTCACCCGATGCTTGCGGAGCCGAACGGACTCCTCGCGGTCGGAGGGGACCTGAGCGTCCCGAGGCTCCTCCTCGCCTACAGGAACGGGATTTTCCCCTGGTACTCCGAAGACAATCCGATTCTCTGGTTTTCCCCCGACCCCCGTCTCGTGCTCTCTCTCCCCGACCTCTACGTTTCGAGGAAGTTAAACAAAATTTTGAAGTCGGGCCGTTATGAGGTACTGTTCGACGCGTCTTTCGGAGAGGTCATCAGGAATTGCTCCGAGGTCCCGCGCAAGGGGCAGGTCGGGACCTGGATCACGAAGGATATGATCGACGCATACACCGAGCTCTACGAGCGCGGATATGCTCATTCGGTCGAAGCGTATCGGGAAGGGAAGCTAGTAGGGGGACTCTACGGCGTCGCTATAGGGGGCGTTTTCTTCGGCGAATCGATGTTTCACCTCGTGAGCGAGGCGTCGAAAGTCGCGCTCTACCACCTCGTCGAGGGGCTCAGGGAACGGGATTTCGATTTTATCGACTCCCAGGTGCCCAACAGCCATATGAAAATGATGGGGGGGAGAGAGGTCAGGAGGGAGCGCTTCCTTGAAATGCTGGGGGAGGCTGTGAATAAAAGGACTCCGCCCGGGAAGTGGAATGACAGGCGGAATTTGAAATCGGAGAGTATCTGAAAATCTGGTTTGCGGATTATCACGCGCGTAAAATAAAAATTGCCGGAAAGGAGGAGCTTATGAAATCGATTTTATGTTACGGGGATTCGATAACCTGGGGCTACAACCCCGCAGACGGCACGAGGTTCCCGTTCGGGGAACGGTGGCCCGGAATTCTGCAGACGGAGCTCGGGGAATCGTACAGGGTAATCGAGGAATCGGTCCCGGGCAGGACTACTAATCTCGACAGCCCCTATCTGCCTGACCGGAACGGCAGAAAGTCCCTGCCCCTCGCGCTCGAATGTCACATGCCGATCGACCTCTTCATACTGATGCTCGGCACGAACGACCTGTGGAAGGCGCTGGGCCTCTCCGCATCGGATATAGCCGCTTCCTCGATGTCGCTCATATGGACGGTGCAGAAGGCAATGGCCGGGCCGGGGTTCGGAGCTCCCGAGATACTGCTGATCGCACCGCAGCCCCTGGGCCCCCTCTCCCCTTTCATGAAATTTTATTTCGAAGGCAGGGCGGCGGTTTCGAGAGGGCTCGCGAAAGAATATAAGAAGGCCGCCGGTATCACCGGCTGTCACTTCCTGGACGCGTCGAAATTCGTGAGGTCGAGCAGGGTCGACGGGGTCCACCTCGATGCGCCCGAGCAGAGGAAGCTCGCGCTGGGCGTGAAGAAGTCGGTGCTTTCGATACTGGGCGGAAAGTAATACCGGACGCGGACGCAGGACATAGAAATTGAAAATTGCCGGGCGGCATGTATAATGAAGTCCGTTTTTATAATGTACACGGGCCGAAAAAGTAAAATCCGATAATAATCGAATGATTTAATAAGAATAAGGAGGCTTTTAATGAGCGATTGGAAGGTTGTAAACCACGGTCACCCAGATATCAAACCCTCTGTGGACAGAAGGGCTATCTTCATCGGCAGGTATCAGCCCTATCACATGGGGCATGTGAGCCTGGTCAAGCAGAAGCTCGATAAGGGCGTTCCGTGCCTGATATTGGTCAGAGATATCCCGCCCGACCCCCAGAACCCGTTCACCACGGAGCAGACGGTAGACATGATAAGAAAGTATCACGCGAGCAAGGGCGACGACGTCATGGTCATGGTCATTCCGGATATCGAGTCTGTAAACTGGGGAAGGGGAGTCGGCTACGAAATGAACGAATTCTTTCCGCCCGAGGATATCGGGTTCATATCCGCGACGAAGATAAGGAACGCGATATCGGAAGGCAACGATGATTGGCGGAAGCTCGTCGATGAGTCCATTCAGGGCGACGTCGTCAAGTATCTTAAGGGTTAGCGTCAGATTCGTAACACCCCCATATCTCTTTATTAATTATTGATATCATATACCTGGAGGGACGGCTGACAGCCCCCTCCCGGTATCCCTTTCACTCAAATTAAACAAAGCTCCGTTCTGCTGCTCCCAAAAGATAGTCT
>DATIET010000078.1:0-4298 GCA_035455615.1 Thermodesulfobacteriota bacterium | reverse complement strand
TCTTCGACATATTGGTGCATCCCGCGATGGGCAGGATTATACAAGCTGCTAGAATCAGGTATTTGATTTTTTTCATTTTTTTATCTCCATGTTGAAATACCGCCGGATTAATCCATCGGTTTCCCCGCAATTCCGGTCTTTATATTGGGCTTAATCATCGTGTCCCATATCACGGCCATCACAGGCGTATCCGTCTTATCGGGATTCTCCTGATAGAACTTATCGACCATGGCCACGACCTGACTCATAGTCACGGGAGAATTCGTGGACGCCTCCACGACCTTCGCCACGAACGTATCCCTCTTCTGATCGGGATACGTCTCCATTATCACCTCCTCGATGGTAACGACGTGTCCAGCTCCCCAGATGAACGCCACCTTGGCATTCTCGTCCATTGTAATCCACTGGTCGCCCTTGAGCACCGGCATTTCCCTGGCTACGGCCTCCGCTACCGTTTCCTCGGCGGACGCTCCGTTATTCATACCGGCGATGACGCCGATAACGAAAAACAACAAAATTTGAAACACGATCAGCCTTCTCATGAAACTCCCTCCCGTCGAAAAATTATTTATTCCGGCAACTAATTTTTATTACATGCGTTAATCAAGATTATTATTCTGCACGCTGCACCGGCCCCGAACTTTAGAATCAAGACGGGACAGCTCGGATATATGGATTGGAATTCCGGACAGTAGCTTTCGGAATACGAAAAAGACGGCGGCTTCAGGACAGCTTCAACAATGCGAATGTCATCACCCCCCATGATGCACATATACGCAGTAACAATAATTATCAGGAATCCTTTTGCCTTATCGTCCCTTTGCAGAGCTACGAGAAAATTCTAGCACGTTTGCTTTTCGTTTTGAATATGAGATTTTAATGCCGGAATAATTCTCGTAAGCGGCCTGTAACACTTATAATTGCAGCTGCACCTGTAACCGTTCAAGCAAATGAGCCCGGCATTTCCGTACAATAATTCATCTTGTCTATTCATATTGCCGCAGGTCCAATTTCCCATCAGGGTTGTTATTCCGTCCCGGGGAACCGTAGATAGACATTGTAATTACATCGGCGGAGATTCAGACCATTGATTATAAGATCGTTTTATCGGAAACTTTAAACCCCGTGCTATTTAAGGGCTGAACATCGACAGGAGATGTGGATGGAGAATAAAGAGAGGAAACGTCTTGACGATTCGAGAGGGAATATCATTCCGTGGAAGAAATGGGGCCCCTATCTGAGCGAGAGGCAGTGGGGGACGGTGAGGGAAGACTACAGCGAGCACGGCACGGCGTGGGACTACTTTCCGCACGACCATGCGCGCTCACGCGCGTACAGATGGGGGGAGGACGGGCTCGCCGGCATCTCCGACGATAAGCAGACGCTCTGCTTCGCTCTCGCCCTATGGAACGGCAAAGACCCCATCATAAAGGAGCGCCTTTTCGGCCTTACGAACAGCGAAGGGAACCACGGCGAGGACGTCAAGGAATACTATTACTACCTCGACAGCACTCCGACTCACTCTTACATGAAGTACCTCTATAAATACCCCCAGTCCGCATACCCCTACAGGGTCCTGGTTGAGAAAAACAGAAAGGCGACCCGATACGAGCTCGAATACGAGCTTATAAACACGGGCGTATTCGACGACGACAGGTATTTCGACGTATTCGTCGAGTACGCGAAGGAATCGCCGGAAGAAATACTGATTAACATCATCGCCGTCAACCGGTGTAAAGAGACCGCCGGGATTCACCTGCTTCCCACACTCTGGTTCCGGAACACGTGGTCATGGTCCGAGCCCACCCCCAGGCCCGTAATCAGGCAGATAGACACGGGGGATGGATTCACCGCAGCCGAGGCGTCGCACGAGACTTTCGGGCAAAGGTATCTCTACTGCGAAGGCAGCGTAAAACTCCTCTTTACGGAGAACGAAACGAACACAGAGCGGCTTTTCGGAACGCCTAACGCCGGCCCATACGTAAAGGACGGCATCAACGATTATATCGTCAAAGGGAGAAACGATGCAGTAAACCCCGGCAATACCGGTACGAAGGTCTCCGCTCATTATACGCTCTCCATCGCAGGCGGGGAGGAAAAGAGGGTGCGCCTCATCCTCTCGGCCAAATCCCCCGAGCTTGCCGGTAAGGACCCGTTCAGGGGCTTCGACAAGACCGTGGCTGCGCGAAAAACGGAAGCGGACGAGTTCTACGATTCGATCACCCCGCTCTCCATCGACGAGGAATCGAGGAAAGTGATGCGTCAGGCGCTGGCCGGCATGCTATGGTCGAAGCAGTATTACTATTTCGATCTCGATAAGTGGCTGAGAGAGCATGGCGTCGACATAATGACCGTCAGGCCCGGAAAGGAGGTAAGGAACAGGGAATGGTTCCACATGATAAACGACGACGTAATATCCATGCCCGACAAGTGGGAATATCCCTGGTACGCGGCATGGGACCTCGGCTTTCATACCCTGGCGCTCGACATGGTCGACCCCGACTTCTCGAGGGAGCAGCTCGAGCTCATGCTGCGCGAGGTCTATCTCCACCCTAACGGACAGATACCCGCATATGAATGGAACTTCAGCGACGTGAACCCTCCCGTGCACGCGTTCGCGTGCCTGTTCCTCTACCACACCCAAAAAATGGTTTACGGAAAGGGTAACGTCGAATTCCTGAAACAGGTGTTCGACAAGCTCGTGCTCAACTTCACGTGGTGGGTGAACAGGAAGGACCGTCACGGAAAGAACGTCTTCGAAGGCGGCTTCCTCGGCCTCGACAACATCGGAGTATTCGACCGCAGCTCGCCGCTCCCGACGGGCGGCTTCCTCGAGCAGGCGGACGGCACGGCGTGGATGGCGATGTTCTGCCAGAACATGCTGGAGATAGCCTTCGAGCTTGCGAAATTCGATCCTACCTATGAAGACATGGCTTTGAAATTCGCCGAGCATTTCCTCTGGATCGCCTCGGCGATGGACTGCGCGGGCGAAAATCACGACGAGATGTGGGACGAAGAGGACGGATTTTTCTACGACATTCTCAGACAACCCGACGGGAGCGCCGAGCGTTTGAAGGTGAGGTCGCTTGTCGGCCTGCTCCCCCCCTGCGCTTCGACTGTTTATGATTACGAGACGGTTCAGCGTTTCCCGAAATTCAGAGAGCGGATTGGCAAACGCTTGAGCAGAATGCCCGACCTGCTTGCCACCATACACCCGCCCGACAAGCTCGGGTACTCGAACAGGTACCTTCTATCCATACTGAACGAAGACAAGCTCAGGCGCGTACTTTCGAAGATGCTCGACGAAAACGAGTTCCTGAGCGATTACGGGATACGCTCTATCTCCCGCTACCACAAGGAGCACCCCTATATATTCGAAGTGCACGGGGAAGAATATAAGGTCGGGTATATGCCCGCCGAATCTTCCTCGGGCCTCTTCGGGGGCAATTCCAACTGGCGGGGCCCGATATGGTTCCCGATCAACGCCATGATAATAAGGGCGCTCCTTCACCTCTATAAATTCTACGGCGACGAGTTCAAGGTCGAGTGCCCGACGGGTTCCGGTAAATTCATGACCCTCTACGAGGCCGCAGAGGAAATATCCCGCCGACTCGTGAGCATATTCCGAAGGGATGAAAATGGGAGGAGGCCTGTTTACGGGGCGACGGAAAAATTCCAGACGGACCCGTACTTCAGGGACTACATATTATTCTACGAGTACTTCCACGGGGACAACGGCGCGGGCATAGGCGCGAGCCACCAGACGGGCTGGACGGGCCTCGTCGCCAAGCTCATACAGATGTACGGGCACATATCGAGCGAGCTTGTCCTCGAAGTCTCCCGCGGCGCCGCGCAGGTGTATAAGAAGGAGGGGTGAGGTTCTTATGTTAAAGAATTCAGACCGCAGGATCAATTAGCGGAATTAGTTGGTGCCGGTTTAGGTGTTAGTTCCGGCTTCGCGATTGTGTTGGTATCGGGTCTCACTTTCGGGCATTGTGTAATATTGGCGCTTTCGCTCGTATTCTTCGTCTGAGTACAGTCAAGCCTTTTCTCGTAACGTATTTGATACTCCACTTCCCTGTCCTGTTCGGAGATACCGTAACAGCTAGAGAAAATAAAAACAAAACCCATAAAGATTATCCACTTCATATAAGAACCATCAAACATCGCTTTTTTTAACCGTCTGATTAACTCGATGCACGGGGTATGAATATATTACACGCGGAACCGACGATTGGCAGTAACTAACTGAAAAAATTGGCCCCGGCGGAGAGATTCGAACTCCCGACATGGTGATT
>DATIET010000077.1:0-9053 GCA_035455615.1 Thermodesulfobacteriota bacterium | reverse complement strand
CGACTGAAGAGACTTACCCTGTTTTCAAGACGTATGAAGAGGTCGCCTGGGCGATCAAGGAAATGGTGGTCAGAGGCGCGCCAGCGATCGGTGTTGCGGCGGCCATGGGCGTCGCGCTCGGAGCTGTTAATTTGCGGACGGCCGGGAGAGATGAATTCATAGCCGAAGTAAAAAAGATCGCCGGGGTGATACTCGGAACAAGACCCACGGCGGTCAACCTTGCATGGGCTGTAAAGAGGATGCTCGGGATTCTCGACGCTTCGGGAGGGGACGTGGAGCACCTGAAGTCGAGGCTCGTCGATGAAGCCCGGAACATGCTTGAAGAGGACATAGAGACCTGTAAAAGGATCGGACTGGCCGGAGCCGGGCTCATTAAAGACGATTCCGTAATCCAGACACACTGCAACGCGGGCGCCCTGGCAACAGGGGGGTACGGGACGGCTCTCGGCGTTATAAGGGCGGCTGTGGAGGGGGGGAAGAAGATAAAAGTCATCGCCACGGAGACGAGGCCATTCCTTCAGGGCGCCCGGCTCACCGCCTGGGAGCTCGACAGGGACGGTATCCCGGTTTCCTTAATTACGGATAGTATGGCGGGACATGTTATGAGCAAAGGAATGGTGGACGCAGTTGTGGTGGGGGCCGACAGGATTGCCAGGAACGGGGACGTCGCCAACAAGATAGGGACGTACACCATATCGGTCCTCGCAAAGTCTCATAATATCCCCTTTTATGTGGCGGCTCCGATGTCGACTATAGACTTCGATTGCCCGGGGGGGGATTCCATTCCGATCGAGGAAAGGAGTCCCGACGAAGTCACTCACATATCCGGCATCAGGATAGCGCCCGAGGTGAATGTCTATAACCCGGCTTTCGATATTACCCCTAACGAGAATATAAGCGCCATAATAACCGAAAAGGGCATAGCGGTAAAACCGTTTGAGGTGAATCTCCTAAAGCTGCGCGAATAGCCGGATTGCTATTGTCTTTCCAGGTCTTCCTGGCAGGAAAGACATAGTTTCGTGAACGGCATGGCTGCGAGCCTTTCCCTGTCGATTTCCTCTTCACACGACTCGCATATGCCGTAAGTCCCCGATTCGATCCTTTTTAACGCGTCGTCGACGTGCGTGAGCTTTTCCCTTTCTCTGTCGGCGAGCATTAGGGCGAGCTCCCTGTCTCTGTCTGTGGAGGCGTGGTCGTAGAAGTCTCCTATGTCGAACTTCAGATGGTCGGATTCCGCTCTCATCGTTTGCGTTACTTCCAGAAGGAGTTCTTTCCGCATCTGGAGGAGCATCTTTTTAACATCGTCCCGCCAATCCTTCTTCGGTTTTCTCGTTACTTTCTTCTTCGGAGGTGCCTTTTTGCTCTTAGCCATGGTGATAAGGGGTCTCCTTATTCGTTAGTAGATTACTTAAGCGCCTGTGATTGCTTCTATATTGAGACCGGGCCGTGAAACCCGATCCGTGTAAATCACTATTCGGTCAATCCAGAATCAAATACAAAGGTGTATTAAGATAAGTACATTAATAGGTTTGTCAAGAGCAAATTTTCTGCTGCCGGAGCCGGGACCGCTTTCATGAATCCCGTATTAGGGGAAACCCGGCGGATTGCCCGGATTTGAATAAAAATATTCCCCTTATCTCCGTGAGGCTTATACGTATTGTGACTATGTGGATGACCGTCGATCAGGCTTATTCCGGCATCCATTCGTCATATTCCGCGTGGGATGATCTATAGCGAAACGGTGAGCTGCCTGTGCAAAAGTCAGGGCCGCTCTTCCCGGCCGATACGCCTTATGCCGTGAGGAGCTATCGGTTCGCAGCCGGCTCCGATACACGTTATACGTGTTACTGCTTGTAAAACTTCTTTTCCCAATCCTTGTGTCTGACTTCCGCTTCTTTTATCAACGGGGCGAATGACGCGGCGTTTATGAGGAATTCATTCAGCATGTTGAAAGGGAACCTCACCGGACGGACGAAGTCCACGAACAGCACGGCCCTGAAGCCGCTCGTATCGTTCCAGACCTCGTGCTCGAAGGTGTCGTCGAATATAATGCTGTCTCCCTCGTCCCAGTGTGTGATCCTGTCTTCGATGCGGATGCGGCACATCTCTTTGGGCTCGGGCACGATCAGTCCCAGGTGGTACCGCAGCACGCCGTTATAAGGCCCCTTGTGCGCCGGGATGTGCTTCTTCGGGGCGAGGATTGAATAAAACGCTGTTTTCATTCCGGGTATCTTCGTTAAGATGCGTGTCGTTTCAGGACACCTCTTCGAATTCTCGTCGCTCTCGAGCCCGTATCCGGCGAGGAAGAATGTTTTCCAGAGGTTATCGGTGGTTATCGTTTTCACTTCCGGCATGATCTCGTGAAAGCTGGGGAGGTCTTCCTTTCTTTCCATTACCTTGTCGAGCTCGGCCCTTATTTTTCTCCAATCCTTTTCAACCTCGGCGACCCACGGGAAGGTCTTTTTTTCGTAAATCGGGAGGTTTCCGTTCTTTGCGAACAGGATGTTCGTTTTTTCCACGAACTTGATGACCAGGGTCATCAGCCCCGGCATGTACTCCTTCACTTCGTAATCCGCCTGGAACTTACTGCCGTTTCCGTTTTTCTTTGTATCGCTTTCATTCGGATCAGTCATATCATTTCCTTCCTGCGAGAGATTATTTCAAGTTACTCGTTTTCGGATCGACCCTGCGTAATTTTATCATATCTTCCAGCTGATGGATTAAAAACATCGTCATTGCGGCCGTAGTGATGCCGAGCAGCCACGGGTACCCCCCGACGATCGCGATCACGAGGAATGCGAGGGAATAGAAATTTCTTCTGCCCATGGGGCGGATCAGCTTGATGAGCCTCCGCGCTAACGACATCTTCTGTCCCTCAACTAGTTTATCGACATCGAAGTAAGTTACAAGGCTCCCCGAGTTCGTATATTTCTTGAGGAAGTAGAATGACCATATTACGAAGAATACGAATACGGACAGGTTAATTGCGCCCAGTATTATCGCAAGCGGGCTCTTTGAAATGACGTAATACCCGATCGGGACGCCTATCATAAAAGACAGTACCGTCACCTGGTCGGATATCGTATCGACCCATTGCCCCCTGTGTGTCTCCATGAGCTTGACGCGGGCGACCTCTCCGTCGCACCGGTCGAGAATAGTCGCAGCCTGCATGCACAGCGCGCCCCACACCGGATGACCGATCGCATAGAACACCCCGCACAGCATCCCGATGACGTTGATGAGTATGCTGATCATATTCGGCGTGAGGGGAGTCTTGACGAGTAACCTGCTTGTCGGAAGCGATATCTTGCTGTTGATGTTCCTCGACAGCCAGCCGGTCGCGGTCTTGCCGACGTAAGCGAATATCAGGTCCTCGGCTTTCGCCGCCGAGCCGCTTTCAGAATCGAGGCGCATCCAGTACGAGTCCGAGAACTTCCTCAGCCTGACCTTGTCTCTCCCTATGTGCTCCTGCACGAACGATCTGATGGACATCGAGTCCATGATGGATTTCTCGAGCAGCCTGCCCGACGCTATGAAGGCGCCTACGGCTTTCCCTCCGCTTGAAAAGACATCGGATATCTCATCGCCGTCCGATTTGATCCAGGCGTCGTCGATGGAGTCCGCCAGCACCATGACCTCGTCCGGCCCGCACCCGGGCTCCATAAAGTTCGAAAGTCCGCGCGGGGTCGTAATCAGGTTGGATTGAATTATCAGGGAGTGCTCGGGATCGAGGCTCAGCTCCGAACCCAGGGGATGCCAGCTTATATCGCTCTCTATGCGCTTATCGCCCGACAGGAGGTCTTTTAAAGAGGAGTCTCCCTTTTCGGTGATTATTGTGAATTTTTTAATGCCGGCTCTTTGAGCGGTGATGACGAGGCGTTTGATTTGGGGGAGTGAGCCAAATACGGTCTTTCCATGAAGGCTTAACTTCTCGTCTTCTATACCCGTACCAGCGGCAACGACTATTGCATGGTCCATTTTCTCAGCTAGTTTCTACAACTCTTAGGACCCGTTCCTGATAAGATTTCTTTATGAATTTATTAGAATTGAATCTCGCCTTAAAAAGGTCGCTAGGGTAGTCCACGTCCATCCAGAAGAGGTCGTTTATGTCGAGCGATTTTACCTTGTATCCCTTCTTGATGAGCCTGTGTATTGCGGAGATGTACCATTTGTTTTCTGCCCCGACGGTCCTCATCTCTTCTTCGATCGCTCTCTTCATAAGCTCGACGCCCGTGTCTCTGAAGACCCTGACGCCTACGGATTCGGCTGAGGCCCTGTTCGTAAGAGTTTTGCTTATGTCTACTATCTTGGTCTCTTTTATTACGACCTTCATGTCCTCGTCTTCATAGCTCGATTTCCGTTTGATCGGCAGACATATCTTCTCGTCCCTCATTCTAAGGGCCTGCTCGAGGACCTCTATCTCGAAAACGTCGTCCCCGTTCATTACCACTATGTCGTCGTCCATCTCTCCCCTTGCGATCCAGAGCGATATGAGACTGTTTGTAGTTTGATAAAAGGGGTTATAGAGCGTCTTTATACGCATCCCCAGCCCGTCATAGTTCCTGAGGAAGTTCTCGACCTTTTCGAATCCGAAACCGACCACGATTACGACTTCGTCTATGCCGCAGTCGCGCAGGTGGTTGATCTGGTGCTCAAGTATCGTCTCGCCGCCGATATCGAGTAAGCATTTCGGTATATATTTCGTGTAAGGGTAAAGCCTTTTACCTCTACCGGCTGCGAGTATGACAGCTTTCATATTATTTTCTCCGCTTGAGAAGGATGTGTTAGAATTATTTTTGTCAGAAGTAAAATAGAAGGATCCGCAGAATACGAATCCTGTATCCTTTCTCCTCCTTTAATACTAGCTAACATTTATAACCTCCAGAATGACTTCTGTCAATATTTATGATGTAATTCGTGCCGTTAAGCTTCGGATTTTGAGAAAATTCATAAAAATCCGGTATATAACGGCGGATGCGCCTGCGGAAGCCGCGTTCCCGAATAAGTATAAGGGTAAATTCCGGCGCCCCAAAGGCATATTCCTCGTCAGGCCTGAGCGGTTCAACTCTTGGCGACCTTTAACGTATTCTGTTCGGGACCGACCCTGGTGATCCGGTTAGCTCCGTCCACGTATACGAGCTTCGGGACATGGGCTTTGCATTCGCTCTCGGTGTAAGAGGCGAAGCTCGCGACTATGAGACAGTCCCCTTTCCCGGCCAGATGGGCTGCAGCACCGTTCACGCATATATCGCCCGAGCCGCGCTCGCCCTCGATCACGTAGGTGACGAACCTGTTTCCGTTCGTCACGTTGAATATGTGCACCTGCTCGTAGTGATGGAAATCGGCGGCGTCCATAAGGTCCCTGTCGACAGTGATGCTCCCCTCGTACTCGACGTCGGCCTCAGTCACCGTTACGCGGTGTATTTTGGATTTAAGAAGCGTCCTGTTCATCTTATTCCCCCTCTCGTTGGATATGCTTTAAAGCACTGTGTTGTCGATCAGCCTTGCGCCGCCAATACGCACGGCAAGCGCGGCTACGTCCCCGGGCGCGGCTGTTGCCTTGTCCCTGAGAGTGGCTCCGTCCCTTATTTCGAGGTAATCCACCTCGCCTACGGACGCCCCGCAGAGCACGCCGTAACCCTCCTTTACCAGGGCCGATGCGTCTCTTTCCCCCCCGTCGAACCTTTTTTTTATCTCACTCAGCGCGAGCGAGAGGCAGGCCGCTTTCTCCCTCTCTTCACGTGACAGGTAGGCGTTCCTCGAGCTCATAGCGAGGCCGCTCTCCTCCCTGACGATGGGCATCCCCATTACCTTTACCTCGAGATTAAGATCGCTCACCATTTTCTTTATTATCAAAAGCTGCTGATAGTCCTTCTGTCCGAATAGCGCGACGTGGGGCTTAACGATGTTGAATAATTTCAACACGACCGTCGCGACTCCCCTGAAGTGTCCGGGGCGGAACCTCCCGCAGAGCGGCTTCTCGAGCTCCGTCACATCGACATAGGTCTCGTAACCCGGCGGATATATCTCGTCCGCATGTGGGAAGAAGGCTATATCCACTCCCGCCGACTCCATCTTTTTCAAATCCCCGTCCGTATCCCTCGCGTAGCTGTTGAAATCTTCACCCCTGCCGAACTGCGCCGGGTTCACGAAAACGCTCGCAATGAGCACGTCCCCGTGTTTCTTCCCCTCCCTCATGAGGCTTATATGCCCGTCGTGGAGCGCCCCCATGGTCGGGACGAAAGCGATAGTCTTTCCCTCTTTTCTCAGGCCGCTCGAGAATTCCTGCATCTCTCTTATACCGGCGATAGTCCCGATGCCCCTCGTTTCAGTCATACGAATGTTCCTCGGAAGGGAAAGCCCCCGACCTGACGTCTTCAATAAATGCCCTCGTGGATTTGCCCACGACTTCCCTAAGGTCTGCGTACTTTTTCACGAACCTGGGCGTCGGCTCGGGCGATAGCCCCAGCAGGTCGTTTATAACGAGCACCTGGCCGTCGCACCCCGGCCCGGCCCCTATGCCGATCGTGGGGATCTTTATCGCGTCCGTAATTTCCCGGGCGAGCGACCTGGGTATGCTCTCGAGGACGATCGAGAAAGCCCCCGCGCCCTCTATCATTTTCGCGAGATCGACGAGCCTCCTTGCCTCTTTCCTCCCTCTCCCCTGTACCTTATATCCCCCCATTTCCAGGACCGACTGAGGGCAGAGACCGATGTGGCCCATAACCGGGATGCCGGTTTTATTTATCGAGTATAAGGTTTCCACGTAGTCCTCGTTTATTTCCAGTTTGACCGACTCGGCCCCGGCCTCTTTCACGAGCCTGCCCGCGTTCCTGAGCGCATCCTCTTTAGACGCCTGGTACGACATAAAGGGCATATCGGCCGCGAGGTGAGCGTTCCTTATCCCTCTCGACACTATCCTCGTGTGATAGATCATGTCCTCTATTGTCACGGGGAGGGTGTTGGGCAGTCCCTGTACCACGTTTCCGAGAGAGTCTCCCACGAGCACTATGTCTACGCCCGCTTCGTCCACCATCCGGGCGGTGGCCGCGTCGTACGCCGTAACCATGACTATTTTACGGCGCTCGTCCTTCATCGACCGTATTACAGGGGCTGTTATTTTTTTCATTCGCTCCGCCTTGTCCATAAAAAAAGCCAGCTCGAGGACGGAATAATCCTCTACTGGCTTATTTCATTCACAATTTATGCCGGGTACGGCTTAAGTTCCGTCCCACTCTTGTCATTTCAACGCTTCCTCCGTCCCGGTCTCCTCTCGGGGATCCAGGCGGTAAAACTCTTCAATCAGCGGATATATTCAATAAAGCGCGGTATAACAATAAAGAAACATGGAAAAATGTCAAATAACCGCCTTATTCCGCACCGTTAGCGAATATATGCAGTAATAAGTTTATATTGTCACACCGTCCCGCTCAAGATATATTTTTCAGTTTTATAAATAACAATAACGGAAACGGTATTGAACGGTTGGAAGAGGGAACGATGGCAATAGATATATACCAGGCGGACGCGTTTACGGAAAAACCTTTCGGCGGCAATCCTGCGGCGGTGTGTATAATGCCGGGTCCCGCCGACCCCGTGTGGATGCAGCACGTGGCGCGCGATATGAACCTCTCCGAAACCGCGTTCCTGTATAGAGATAGGGACGGTTACAATCTCCGCTGGTTTACGCCCACGGTCGAGGTGGAGATATGCGGCCACGCGACCCTTGCGAGCGCGCATATACTGTGGGGGGAGGGGCGCGTTCCCCCCGGAACCGGGATCGAATTCTACACGCTGAGCGGAACGCTTACCGCCGCCGTGAACGGGGACATGATCGAGCTCGACTTCCCTTCCGAGCCGGAAAGTAAAGCGGGCGCTCCCCCGGGATTAACCGAGTCTCTCGGCGTCAGGCCTGTGTATGTCGGCAGGAACAGGTTCGATTACCTCGTGGAAGTGGGGTCCGCGGAAGAGGTGAGGGCGCTCAAGCCCGACTTCGCGCTCTTGGGCACTATTCCAGTGAGAGGGGTCATGGTCACGAGCGTGTCCGATATGCCCGAATACGATTTCATCGCAAGGTTCTTCGGCCCCGCGTCGGGCATCGATGAGGACCCCGCAACGGGCTCCGCATACTGCTGCCTCGGCCCCTACTGGGAGAAGAAGACGGGGAAGTCCGAGTTCCTCGCCTATCAGGCGTCCCTGCGCGGGGGAGTGATAGGCGTGCGCGTACTGGGCGGGAGGGTGAAGCTCCTCGGCAAGGCCGTTACGGTCTTCAAGGGTGAGATGTGCGTGTAGATCGTCTCCATCCGGCTTGAAAAAACGGATTCGTCATTCATAATAACAAGTCTCTTGAATCATAAAAGGCGGCGTAGCCAAGTGGTAAGGCAGCGGTCTGCAAAACCGCAATGCCCCGGTTCGAATCCGGGCGCCGCCTCCAAAAATTAGCATCTTGTGCAAAATCTCACCTTGGGTTAACCTCTGAATATATAAGTACTCAGGCGCATCGTTTTGGCAATTAGAGCGCTGAAATTATTCACTTACTCCTCCCTGCGAGGGGAGCGAGGGCTTTATAGACGGGAATATACGTACTCTGCCCGATACGTCTGCGGGCGAATGTATGTATATCTCCGTCTTTTTTTTGCCCTCCGGGGTTAAGGAGCGGAGAGAATATGGAGTGATGGGGGATTTAATCCCGGAGCGGGGAGGAGCGTCCGGGGTTTGTTTCTGTTTTGAATAAGCACGGTTTTGGGCCCGGAGAGGGTCCGGTTGAGTTTAGCGGGGGATACTTCCAGGTCCCCGACGTCGTTTTCGATCTGCCGCTCGCGGCGAACGAGAAGCTTGTCCTCATTTACTTCATGAGGCGCGCCGACAGGTCGGGGAGGTCGTTCCCTTCGGTCGAAAGGATATGCAGGGATTGTGGTTTCGGATCGAGAAACACCGCGCTAAAGGCGATAAACAGCCTCGTGAGTAGGGGTCTCATACGCAGGAAGCCCGTTCCCGGGCGCTCGCACGACTACTTCGTCTCGAAGGAGCTTTACCGTGTCATACAGGATGCG
>DATIET010000076.1:0-7950 GCA_035455615.1 Thermodesulfobacteriota bacterium | reverse complement strand
TCTGGAATCAAAAGTTATGCTCAACAATAAATTCGAGCACGCCAAAATCGAGACCTCGGGCGCCCGGATAAACCTCGTCCACGGCGGAGAAGGCAAGCCGCTTCTCCTGCTGCACGGTTATCCTCAAACACATGTTATGTGGCATCTGACTGCGCCAAGGCTCGCGGAAAGATTCCACGTCGTGTGCATGGACCTCAGGGGCTACGGCGACAGTTCGAAGCCCGAATCAGCGCCGGACCACTCAACATACTCGAAGCGCGCTATGGCGAGCGACTGTATCGAGGTAATGGAATCGCTCGGATGCGAGAGTTTCTTCGCAGCAGGGCACGACAGGGGCGCGAGGGTTACGCACAGGATGGCGCTCGATTATCCGGAGCGCATAGAAGCCGCGTGCGTCATGGACATCGCCCCCACGCATACGATGTTCGAGCGCGCCGACAAGGCGTTCGCCACGGGATATTACCACTGGTTCTTTCTCATTCAGCCCGACAACCTCCCTGAAAAAATGATTGGGTGCGACCCGGAATATTATTTGAGAGAAAAGCTCAGGAGATGGAGCGCCCCGGGGGCCGTGTTCGACGAAGCGGCAGTGAGAGAATACGTGAGGTGTTTCAGCGACCCGGCCGCGATACACGCGAGCTGCGAGGATTACAGGGCCGCAGCAACGATTGACCTCGTTCACGACGAGGAAGACTCAGGTAAAAAGATCGAATGCCCTCTTTTAGTGCTTTGGGGCGGGAAGGGATTCGTGCACCGCACGTACGACGTGCTTCAAACATGGAGAGAAAAGGCGGAGGATGTCCGTGGATACGCGCTCGACTGCGGCCATTTCCTGCCCGAAGAAAAGCCGGACGACGTATCCGCCGAGCTCATAAAATTCTTCTCGTCGATTTAGACATTGGACAACACTATTTGTAAAGGAATCCAAGGCCGGAAGGTATTCCGGAGTCCTCGAACCTGAATCTCAGATATTCCTTTCTCAGAAGCTCCTCGAAGCAGGTCTGAGTCTCGATAGCCTCTCTCTCCGGATAGGCGAACATAACGATGAGATGGCGGTCTTTCGATGCGCCTGTCTGCTTGTATATATATTCATATTCTTTTTCGGACAAGCCGTACGATATACCGTACTCGGGTGTTTCGTCGGTAGTAAAAAATCCGTGGTTATCCATTTTTTCAGCTACTGCGTCGCACAAAGCTCTGCCGAATTTTTTCGTTTCCTCCACATCCTTTCTGAATAGTCCGTCTATGAGCGGATACACCCCGCAGTAAACGCGGTAGTTGTTGTTTTTAATTATCCTGCACTTCGTGCCCGGCAGCTCCACGAGAAATAGCGGCGAAGGGGATACGGCATTTAAGACAATGTCCTTCACTGTCATCGGAATTACCTCCTCGGCTCATTCATGCATATGCATATTATACTGGAGGAGCTCCGGATAAAAAAACGAATACAATCGAATCAGCCGGTCCGTTCCCTTCGGTTCCCGCACCAATCGAGGGCGTCTTCGAGCCTGTCGTTGCCCCAGAATATCTCGTCCCCCGCAACGAAGCTCGGGGCCCCGAAAATGCCCCTTCCGATTGCGCCGTCTGTCGCGCGCCTGAGCCTTCCCTTATTCTCCTCCGAGAGGGCTGATCTTATAATGCTCACGGGCTCTTCGCCGAGCGAGCCGAGTATCGAGACTATAACAGCCTCATCCGATATATCCCTGTCTTCCATGAAATTGGCGATGAAAACGAGTTTTGAGAAAACGCTCCGCCACTCTTGGGATTCGGAAGCAAGCGCGACACTCGAAGCCAGCACCCCGTTCCTGGGAAATACAGTCGGCTTTCGAAAATGTATCCCGTACTTGGCGGACAAACGCTCGATGTCCCTCCACATGTACCTCCCCTTCGCTTCGTAAATGTTAAACGGCGAAGTGTCCCACCCCTGGCTCTTGAAGATAGGGCCCAGCAGAAACGGGCGCCATTCTATCTCGACGCCGGCTGATGAAGCCAGGCCATCAATCCTCATTGCGGAAAGATAGGAGTAAGGACTCGCGAAATCATACCAGAACTGGAATTTTAACGGCACCTTATTGCCTGCATCGGTATATTGGAAGTGAAAGCCCGTTGGCACTATCGAAGCCGCGCGCCTCCGTTCAGTTGCCGAACGCTAAAGATGCGACGGACATCGAATTCACCCGGGGGGACTATGCCCTCTGTCCAAGCTGGCTGTCAAGAAGGAGTATTGCCGAGCTGTTGTCTCCCGCGAATTTGAGCTTATCCAGAATTTCGGTCGCGTTCTTTTCCTCTTCCACCTGCTCCTGAATAAACCAGTGGAGCTCTACAGTCGTCGCGTGGTCGTTCTCGTTTATCGCCTTTTCGTAGAGCTTATTGATCATCCCGGTGACTTCTCTCTCGTGGTCGAGCACCTGCTGGAACATATCGGTGAGGGACTTGTACTTCGTTTGCGGCTTCTCGATCGCCTGAAGGACAACCTGAGCGTCGCGGTCAATTACATAATCGAAGAGCTTCATCGCGTGCCCAAGCTCTTCACTGCTCTGTTTCCGGAGCCATTTCGCAAAACCCCTCAAGTTTATTGACTCGCAGTGGGCAGCCATCGATAGATATGTATATGATGCGAAATACTCGTTTTTTATCTGATTGTTAAGCGCATCCTGAATTTCCTTGCCGAGCATGAAAACCTCCTTTACCGCGTATGATATCGAGCTTGAAACCCCTCAAAAACCTGAAATATCAAATGTCTTATCATTAAAATTATCTCATAACCCGTGCCTAAATTCAAGTAATTATCATTTGGGAATTATTACCATCTATATTTGCCCCTCTTTCATTCGGCTCCTTTCTTCACTTTTATCCGGTTTCCAATGATAATACTCGCCGGAAGCCGGGTCTGATTATAAAGCCTACCGAAAGGGTTCGGTAAAAAACGTGAACGACGACACCGTCGCAAAGACAAAAAAGAAAGAAGTTCTGAGCTGGTGCCTCTACGACTGGGCGTACTCCTCGTTTGCCACAATCGTCATTTCCGCCGTGCTGCCGGTCTATTACAGCCAGGTCGCGGCCGGAGATCTACCCGGGAACGCCGCTACCGTATACTGGGGCTACACGACCGTCATTGCGCTCATCGTATCCGTACTGCTGGCCCCGGTGATGGGGGCCGTCGCGGATATTTCGGGTATCAAGAAAAAGTTCCTCCTCATATTCGCGGCAATAGGAATATTTTCAACGTCGCTCCTCTATTATGTGACAAGCGGGGACTGGCTCCTGGCATCACTATTATTCGTCTTCGGAAATATAGGCTTTTCGATGTCGGAGGTCTTCTACAACTCGATCCTCCCGAGCGTCGCGGGTCCGGAAGCGATCGACCGCGTTTCAGTCAAGGGATACGCGCTCGGGTATCTCGGAGGAGGGATACTCCTGGCCCTCGACATAGGACTGATACAATTCATGCCGGACAAGGCGCTCGCCACCCGCATTTCATTTATAACCGTATCGATATGGTGGGCCGTGTTCACGATCCCGTTCATACTGAACGTGAGGGAGCCCGCAGTAACGAATCGTAATAGATTGGACGGCAACGTATTGACAGCCGGCTTTAAGAGACTGTCTCTCACATTCTCGGAGCTCAGAAAGTATCGGGAGCTCTTTCTCTTCTTAGCCGCCTTCTGGATATACAACGACGGTATAGGAACGATAATCAAGATGGCCACGATCTATGGGGCCGAGATAGGGATCAGCCAGACGGCGCTGATAGGCGCGCTGCTGATGACCCAGTTCGTGGGAATCCCATTCTCGTTCGCATTCGGATATCTGGCCAAGCTCATAGGAGCGAAGAATTCGATAATGCTGGGGCTCTTTGTTTACACCGTGATTTCTATCGGAAGCTATTTCATGGAGACCGCACTCCACTTCTTCATCCTTGCCTTCCTCGTGGGAACGGTCCAGGGGGGGACGCAGGCGTTGAGCAGGTCTCTCTACGGGTCGATGCTGCCGAAGGAGAAAACTGCCGAGTTCTTCGGATTCTACGGCATGAGCTCCAAGTTCGCGGGCATAGTCGGTCCCCTCGTATTCGCCGTCGTCTCTCAGCTCGCGGGGACGAGCAGGCTCAGCATTTTTTCGCTTATTATCTTCTTTATAGCGGGCGCTCTCATGCTTCACCGCGTCGACGTCGAGAAGGGAGTTCGCGCCTCGCTCGGCAAAAGCCTTGTCTAACGGCTCGTCCGCGAATCGCACTCAAATTTTCCGGTTTTTTAGGAATCAAAAACTCAATCTTCACAGGATGGTTGCACCCGTCCGAATACGCCGCCTACTATGTCGAAAAATGTCTCCCGATCTTCAACTATAAAACGCAATCAACTGAAATCCATCGGGAAAAAAATAATACTTGACAATATATTTTTGCATCTGTTAGGATGTAACCTACGGATTTGGGTGGGGCTTAATTCACATTCTAAAACTGATTACATAACTATCCACACATTGTTGATGGAATGTGGACAAGTTATCTCTCGATTTGGAGGAGCAGAGGACATTGGCCGCTAAAAGAACACCCCTGAAACATAATCTCAGAACGCTGTTTACAGAAAAAAAAGACGAAGGAAAAGGCCTTGAATTCTTTATCGGACAATCGTTCCGGCCCACAAAACCTCACCAGACAGGTGAGGACTCAACACATAAGCCGATTGTCTGGGACCGGGTTCTCGAAAGAATAAAAAAGAAATCAAATCCGCAAGTCTTTTTCTGGTTCGCGCCGCTCAAACCCCTGTCCGAAACGGGGGATTCGATTACACTCAGGGCCGGAAGCGAGTTCGACAAGGACTGGATAAACAACCACTATCTCGAATTCATCGGGGATACGATAAGGGAAATATACGGAAAAGCCGTTACCGTAAAAATCGTCACGGAGCAGGATAAACAGCATAGGGAAGACAGAAGGGCCGCTGACGAGCCCGGGGAGTCGAAAGACACGGGACCCGGCAAGTTATTCACCGGAGTTTTGAATCCCAACTATTCCTTCGACAGGTTCATAGTCGGACCGAGCAATCAGTTCGCGCACGCTGCATCGACCGCTGTCGCGAGGAAGCCCGGCGAGGCGTATAACCCGCTCTTTATATATGGCGGCGTGGGCCTCGGAAAAACGCACCTGATAAACGCGATCGGCAATTACATCATTAAATCGACTTCAAACATGGCCAGGGTATGCTGCATCTCGGCCGAACACTTCACCAACCAGGTCATCAACAGCATCAAGTCGAATAAAATGGAAGACTTCAGGAACAGGTACAGGTTCGGCTGCGATGTGCTGCTCATAGACGATATTCAGTTCATCGCCGGCAAAGAGAGCACCCAGGAGGAGTTCTTCCATACGTTCAACACGCTTTACGAATCGAAGAAGCAGATAGTGCTCACGAGCGATAAGTCCCCGAAGGACATGTCGTACCTCGAGGAGAGGCTCAGGTCGAGGTTCGAATGGGGCCTAATTACCGACATACAGCCCCCGGAAACCGAGACCAGGATAGCGATAATCAAGAATAAAGCCGAGTCTGAAGGGATCACGCTTCCGAACGAGGTCGCGCTATATCTAGCCCAAAACACCACTTCCAATATCAGGGAGCTTGAAGGCACGCTAACGAATATTATCGCGCACGCCAAGCTGCTCAAAACCGAAATTACGCTCGATCTCGCAAAGGAAGTGCTAAGGACCCTGCTGAAACAGCAGGACAAGAAGTTCTTAAGCATAGAGAGTATACAGAGAGAAGTCGCGAACTTTTACGGGCTAAGGGTTCAGGACCTGAAATCCGACAAGAAACAGAAGAATATATCACTGCCGAGGCAGGTCGCCATGTATCTCGCCAGAAGGTACACGGGGGCTTCCTACCCGGAAATCGGGGAAAAATTCGGGGGCAAGGACCACTCGACAGTAATTCACGCGGTCAAGAAGATTGAAAACAACCTCGGCAAAGACCCTTCTCTCGAAAACACTGTCAAAACTCTTTCGAGAAAAATCGAGAGCTTAACAAGTGGATAGTGCGTGAATAAACATGTGTACAGTTTTGTGGAAGAACCGGGTTTATGTGTTTCAGGACAAAACCTGTGGACAGCTGTGGATAAAACACGGAGATCGTCAACAGGTTTATTAACATCAAAATCCTTTTAATTAAGACAGGTTTGAGTACTTTTCAACAATTTAACAGGCCCTACTACTATTACTACTAATATATATATAATATGATTGAATATTATAGCAGGAGTAGAAACCATGAAGTTTAAAACGCGTGCGGAGGATTTTTCACTCAAACTAGGGCTTGTTCAGGGGATATCGGAAAGACGTGCCACAATGCCCGTGCTTTCTCACGTCCTGCTGAACGTCAATAAAAACAGGATCGGGATTTCGGCCACGGACCTGGAAACTACCATGAGCACATGGTCCTCGGCTGAAGTGTCGAAGCCGGGAAGCATAGCACTGCCTGCAAGGAAGCTCTACGAGATTGTGAAGGAGCTCGAAACGGGTGAGCTGGAGGTCGAGGAAATCGGGAACCACTGGGTTGAAATCAGGTCGTCGTCCGCGGTGTTCAAAATAGCCGGACTTCCGAGCGAAGACTTTCCCATTATTCCGGAGCTCCATTCGGATAACCTTTTTTCGGTGGAGAGCGCGCTCCTCGAGGAGATGATATCAAAGACTATTTTCGCCGTCTCCCCGGACGAGCTGAGGAGGAACCTCGCGGGAATTTTCTTCGAGGAAGCGGGCGGCAAGAGCCTGAGGCTCGTGGCCACTGATGGTCACCGTCTCTCGCTCGTCCAAAAGAACATAGACAGCAGGGTAAAGTTCGGCAAGGGCTTCGTAGTGCCTAAGAAAGGCGTGGCCGAGCTGAGAAAAGTCTTAAAGCTTTCGGACAAGGTGAGGATTGGGGCGGGCGATAACTTCTTCATGGCCGAAGGGGAGGACATTATACTCATCGCGAGGCTCATAGACGCCGATTTTCCGGACTACCGCCAGGTTACGCCGGAAGTCACGAAGGCCACTCTCTCACTCGACAGGAACGAGTTTCTCAGGGCGCTTAAAAGGGTCTCGATTCTCTCATCCGAGAAGACGAGGAGCGTAAAGTTTATAATCAACAAGAGCGGAATGACGCTCATCTCCATCTCGCCCGAGATAGGCGAGGCAAAGGAAACCGTCCCCCTCGAGTATACGGGCGACCCGATAGAGCTAGGATTCAACGCGAGGTACCTGATGGATGTCCTTGAGGTAATAACCGGGGAAAGGGTTCAGATCGGACTGATCGATGAGCTTAGCCCCGCGGTTCTGAAGCCGGAAGGCGAAGAGGTTTATTTGTCCGTGATAATGCCGATGAGGGTATAGGTCGTCTTACAACGTCCTCAAAAGCCGGATTAGGGTCTCATGGCTTATTTTACAGCGCCCGCATAATGCTCGATCTCATATTTCCAGGTGTCTGCTCCGGATGTGAAGCCCCGGTCGAGGGCAGGTATCCCGTATGCGATAAATGCGTTTCGGAGATGAAGCTCATAAGGGAGTTTTCTTCCTGTGACAAGTGCGGGACCCCGTTCGGTTTTTTCAGCTATGAGAATTATGAAGGCGCCTTGGCCCCTCCGCCCCGGAGCGAATCAGGTCATCTTTGCGGCAGGTGTTTGAGGGGAAATTTTTCTTTTGAAGCGGCCCGCTCTGCCGTCCTATACGAAGGTAAAATCAGGGAGATGATTCATGAGTTCAAATATGGGGGCAGACTCGGTCTCGAAGGTTTCCTCTCGTCTCTGCTGGTCGAAAATTTTCTTTTTCCCCATGGCGGATTCGACCTCATAGTCCCCGTTCCGATGCACATAAGCAAGCTTAGAATAAGGGAATACAACCAGTCGGCCGTATTGGCTTATAACCTGGCGCGGCGGAGCGGAATCGAATGCGGCCTGCGCACGTTTAAAAAGATCAGGGATACG
>DATIET010000075.1:0-3051 GCA_035455615.1 Thermodesulfobacteriota bacterium | reverse complement strand
GGCATGGAGAGCGCATGGCACCTGGTCATGTATTCCGTGTTCGAGCTCGTCAGGCGCTCGGGGAAGTTTCTGGGATCGTTGAAAGACAGAATCAAAGGGAAGCTGTCTCGGGGTTAAGGAAGATAGATATATACACACCCGGTTCTTCGTATCCCAATTCGATATTACTCCTTATTCCCGGCTCTTTCATTAAAAACCTCTTCGGCTGCGGTGAGTCCGTTTATAGCCGAAGGGAAGCCCGAATATACCGACATTTGAATAATTATCTCTTTTATTTCCTCTCTCGTTAATCCCACGTTGAGGGCAGCGCTGATGTGCACCATTAACTGCGGTCTCGCATTTCCCAGGGCTGTGAGTGCAGCGATCGTTGCTATCTCCCTCGATCTTAAGTCGAGCCCCGGGCGGTTGTATATGTCTCCAAAAGGGTACTCTATCAGGTACGTTGCGAAGTCGGATGATATTTTCTCAAGACCTTTGATGACTTTTTCACCGGACTCTCCGTCGATTTTCTTCAGGTTCTCAAGTCCCCTCTTGTATCTATTGCTATGTGCAATTTTTATTGAGCCCATCGCATAACCTCCTGTAACACAACTAATGAGTGTAATTCGTTAAACCGCGTACGCACGTTCATCATTGCCTCCTTTTTGTTCGCTTTTTTTCGAGTTCTCTATATTGTTTTACCTTTTGCTCGATAGCTACCAGATGCCTATTTAGGTCGGTAAGCCTTTCGTATAAATCGTTTTTGAAATCCTCGAGCATCTCTCTTCGCTCTCTCGTTGTGGAGGCGCCTCTTCTCCTGAGGTCCGCAAATATTTTCATCTGGCTTATAGGCATTCCTGTGATGCGGAGCCTGTTTAAGAATTCGATCCAGGATATGTCATTTTCCGTATAATAACGGTGCCCGTCCTCCGCACGTTTTACCGGATCTATCAGTCCAATTTTCTCATAGTACCTAAGGGTATGCCTGCTTAAGCCTGTCAGCTGTGAGGCACGGCTTATTTTTAACGGTTTGTCCATTTGCTGCCTCCGGGTTTTCCGCTACAATTGGAAGTATACAAGTTAGAGTGCGCTCTAAGTCAATGGGGGCGATAAATTTAAGATATGTGTGAAGGATTAGCTGGAAGCCTGTATAACCGTTGTCTGTGTGGGTCGTAGGGGATGAAATCTTCGCTCACAAATAATTTGTTTGACTATGCGAGCCTGAATATCTTCTCAGGCCTTATCCTGAATATTACCCGCTTTTCGTTCTTCGAAATGCGGGGGTACGGGACAACCTACCTCGCGTTCCAGCCGCCGTCTATCGATATCATGTTGCCCGTCATGAAGCCCACGTTATCATCTCAGAGGAAGAGCACCGTATGCGCCACCTCACGGGGCTTGCCGAACCTCCCTATAGGATGAAGGGACAGCAGGAACTGCTCAGCCGCCGCCCTGTCCTCGACTTTGCCCAGGAATTCGTCGACTACCATAGGCGTCTCGATCGTTCCGGGGCATATGGCGTTCACCTTTATTCCCTTATCCGCGTACTCCAGCGCCATGGTCTTTGTCAGAAGTGTCACCGCGCCCTTGGACGCCGTGTATGCGGCGAGGCCCGGAAACCCGTTGAGTCCCGCTACAGAGGAATTATTCACGATCGAGCCGCCCCCGTTTTGGAGCATATTCTGTATAGCGTATTTGGACATGAAGAACGTCCCCTTGACGTTCGTATCGAAGATTGTTTCCCACGTTTCGGCTTCCGTCTCGTGAGTCGTTCCCGGGAAAAGAACGCCCGCGTTATTGAATAGTATGTCGACCTTTCCGTATTTCCCGACCGCGTAATCTACCACTGCCTTGCAGTCCTTCTCCTTCGATACGTCCGAGACGAGATAGTCTATTGTAAGTCCTTCCCTTTTGGCCTCTTCCGCGACCTCTTTTAACTTCGCCTCTCTCCTCCCCGTGATGATTACGTTTGCGCCCTCGCGCGCGAAGAGAAGAGCGGTCTCCTTTCCTATGCCCGTACCGCCTCCGGTGATGAGCGCTGTTTTATTTGCTAGCTGCATGGGGTTTCACTCCTTGAGGATTTTTTGTTATGAATGGTTAGATGCGGTGGGTGGGAATTGGATGCAGCCCGGTTATTGATTATTGAACCGGTTTACGGAGTGACGGACGTGGGAGGCGTGCGCCCCCGGCCGGAAATGATATCTCGCGTTAAACGAACGCGGCCGCTCAAGTCAGCTTGAATACTTTCTCAGGCTTTATCCTGAATATGACCCGCTTCTCGTTCTTTCTCGTGCGGGGGTAGGTGTCGAGCTTCAGGTATTTCCTGGCCATCCTGTTTATGTGCTCCTCGGCGCCCTCGTAGGTGTCCCCTTCCACTCTCCCCCTTACCATGGCCTGCCTGTAAGGGTTTCCCGAATCTGTTACGGATACTGCCACACGGGCGTCCCTCCTCATGTTCTCCGCCTTCACGCGCCCCTCCGCGGTATTGATGAGTATGTATTCACCGTCCGAGTCCACCCATGTGACGCTCACCTGAGGCGAGCCGTCGGACATAAGCGTAGCGAGGGACGCGAAATTCTTCCCTTCCGTGCATAGCTTATAGACAAAGTCGTCGATCTTCATTCCGAGGCTCCTTCTCTCTATATTCCGCTTTCAGTCTCGTTTTCTATTTCGCGCCCCATCCGCCGTCGACCGTGAGCATGTGCCCGGTGATGAACCCTGCGTTCGCGCCGGCGAGAAACAGCACGGCATGCGCCACCTCGGAGGCCCTGGCCAGCCTTCCCATCGGGTGGAGCGAGTTCATGAACCTCATGCCTTCCTCCTCGCCGACCCTCTTCAGATAACCCTCCGTGACGAGTGGGGTCATCGTCGTCCCCGGACACACCGCGTTCACGGTGATTCCATTCTCTGCGTATTCTAAAGCCATGCTCTTCGTCAGCTGCACCACAGCGCCCTTGGACGCCGTGTACGCGGCCAGGGAGGGGAAACCTTTCATGCCGATTATCGAAGCGTTGTTCACTATCCTTCCTTCTCTCCGCTCCATCATGTGCGGTATTACGAATTTACTCATGA
>DATIET010000074.1:0-4291 GCA_035455615.1 Thermodesulfobacteriota bacterium | reverse complement strand
AATTCCACCCACTGGCCTAAAGGAGTGATACCCGTTCAACCCTTCGACAAGCTCAGGGCGAACGGGTTGGGATCACTTGCGGGTCTGGCAGAGGAGGTTGGAAGGAACCGTGTATGAGCACACATTGTGTGCCGCAAATTCTGTAATGTCGGGAAAGATAAATCCCACAGTATTACTTGTCATCCAGGAGAATTTTAGCCCCGGGTTATTTAACGTCTACAGGTACCGCCCACTTCCTCTTTTTGGACATGACGGATTCGTACGCCCTTATCCTGTCCTCGTTCTGGAGCGTGAGCGCGATATCGTCGAGGCCTTCGAGGAGTGTCTTCTTCTTGAACGGGTCTATGTCGAACCCGGCTTTCCACCCGTCTTCACCCTCTATGCCCTGGGTCTCGAGATCGACCGTGAGCCTGTAGCCTTTCTTGGCGTTCACCCTCGAGAAGAACTCTTTTACCAGGTCTTCGGGGAGAACTACGGGGAGTATGGCGTTCTTGAAGCAGTTATTGTAGAAGATGTCGGCGAATGAAGGGGCTATGATTACCTGGAACCCGTATTCCCTTAACGCCCACGGGGCGTGCTCGCGTGAGCTGCCGCTTCCGAAGTTTTGTCCGGCCAGGAGAATATTGGCTCCCTTCAGGTGCTCCCTGTTAAGCTCGAACTCGGGGTTGAGCGTGCCGTCCTCGTTGTAACGCCAGTCAAAGAACAGGAACTCTCCGAAGCCCGTCCTCTCTATCCTTTTTAAAAACTGCTTCGGTATTATCTGGTCGGTGTCCACGTTCATCCTGTCGAGCGGGGCGACCACCCCAGTTACTTTTTTAAGCGGCTCCATGTTTTATCCCTCTTTAGATTTCCTTTTGCAGGTCCCATTCCCTTACGTCTACGAAGTGTCCTTCTATCGCCGCGGCGGCGGCCATTATCGGGCTCACGAGGTGAGTCCTCCCGCCCTTGCCCTGGCGTCCCTCGAAGTTCCTGTTGGACGTGCTCGCACACCTCTCGCCGGGCTCCAGTATGTCCGGGTTCATTCCGAGACACATGCTGCACCCGGATTCCCTCCATTCGAACCCGGCCTCCTTAAATATCTTGTCGAGGCCTATCTTTTCCGCTTGGAGTTTTACGAGCTGCGACCCCGGGACCACCATGGCCCTCACCGAGGGCGACACCTTCCTGCCCTTGACTATCTTTGCCGCCTCCGTCAGGTCCTGTATCCTCGAGTTCGTGCATGAGCCTATGAAAACCCTGTCGACCTGTATATCCCGTATCGGGGTCCTGGGTGTGAGCCCCATGTATTCGAGCGCGCTCCGGGTCGCCTTACGGTTATTCTCGTCGTCCATCGCGTCCGGGTCGGGCACTATGCCTGTGATGTCCGTCACCATGCCCGGGTTCGTCCCCCAGCTCACCTGCGGGGCCATTTTCGAGGCGTCGAGCGTAATGGATTTATCGAATACCGCACCGTCGTCGGTCCTGAGCTTCCTCCATTCCCGGACGGCTTCCTCGTATTCCCTGCCCCTGGGGGCGTATCTCCGCCCTTTTATATATTCGAACGTTTTATCGTCGGGCGCGATCATCCCGGCCCTTGCGCCCGCTTCGATCGACATATTGCAGATGGTCATCCTCTCTTCCATAGTCAGGGCCTCGATCGCGGGGCCGCGGTATTCTACCACCGTCCCTGTCGCGCCTGCCGTTCCGATGTGACCTATGATGCTGAGGATTATGTCCTTGGCGGTCACTCCGTAGCCGCGCTCTCCTATGACCTTTACCTCGAACTCCTTGGGGAGGGTCTGTCTCAGGCACTGCGTCGCGAGCACGTGCTCGACCTCGCTCGTGCCTATACCGAAAGCGAGGGCGCCGAACGCGCCGTGAGTGGAGGTATGGCTGTCCCCGCAGACGATCGTGAGACCGGGCTTCGTCAGACCGAGCTCGGGCCCTATGACGTGCACTATGCCCTGCATTTCGCTGTTGATGTTGAGGCCGAAGAGCGTAACGCCGAACTCCTCGCAGTTCTTCCTGAGCACCTCTATCTGCTGCGCGGATATCGGGTCCTCTATGGGCAGCGCCCTGTTAGTCGTAGGCACGTTGTGGTCCATGGTGGCGTACGTGAGATCGGGTCTCCTTACCCGCCTTCCCGAGAGCCTCAGGCCCTCGAACGCCTGGGGCGAGGTGACCTCGTGAACGAGGTGGAGGTCGATGTAAATTAAGGTCGGCTTCCCGGGCTCTTCGTTCACCACGTGCGCTTCCCATATCTTCTTGAAGAGTGTTTTCTCAGACATGTCCTTTCCCTATTTTTAGCTTATGTTCAGAACTAAATTATACATAATAAAAAGTACTTATACAGGTAAGTATACTACGGCACTTTAGTTCCATAGATGAAATATAAGTACTAACTCCCATTAATCAATAAGGGTTTATCCGTAGAAACGCCCGTTCAGACCTTAAAAGCCGATCTGCCCGGGTATACTGCCCCGCTGCCGAGCTCTTCCTCAATTCGGAGGAGCTGGTTGTATTTGGCTATCCTGTCGCTCCTCGACGCGGAACCCGTCTTGATCTGCCCCGAATTCGTGCCGACCGCTATATCGGCGATCGTCGAGTCCTCGGTCTCTCCCGAGCGGTGCGAGATTATATACGTGAATCCCGCCTTCTCGGCCATCCTTATGGCGTCGAGTGTCTCGGTGAGCGTTCCTATCTGGTTTACCTTTACCAGGATTGAATTCGCGGACTTCTCCTTTATCCCTCTCTCGAGCCTCTCGGTATTGGTTACGAACAGGTCGTCCCCCACGATCTGCACCTTCTGTCCGAGCTCCTTCGTGATCATGCGCCAGCCTTCCCAGTCGTTTTCCGCGAACGGGTCTTCTATAGATATTATCGGGTAGCGCCTGACCCAATCGCCGTAGAGCTCGATGAGCTTATCCTTTCCGAACTTCCTGCCCTCGACTGTATATTTGCCGTTATCGAAAAATTCGCTCGACGCCACGTCGAGCGCGAGCGATATCCCGGTTCCGGTTTTATAGCCCGCTTTTACGATCGCCTCCGATATGCACTCGACCGCCTCCTCGTTCGATTTCAGGCTGGGAGCGAATCCCCCTTCGTCCCCGACCGACGTCGAATAGCCTTTTTTCTTTAGTATGGCTTTCAGGCTGTGGAATACCTCGACACCTGCCCTTATGGCCTCCCTGAAGGACTTAAACCCGAGCGGCACTATCATGAATTCCTGAAAATCGAGGTTATTGTCCGCGTGCGCGCCCCCGTTTACTATGTTCATAAGCGGCACGGGGAGCGTATTGGCCGTTATTCCCCCAAGGTATCTGTAAAACGGTATGCCGAGGGAATCGGATGCCGCCCTTGCCGCGGCGAGCGAAACCCCGAGTATCGCGTTCGCACCGAGCTTCGATTTATTGGGCGTACCGTCGAGCTCTATCATAAGCCCGTCGATGAGGCTCTGTGAAGAAACGTCGAGCCCTATTAATTTTGGCGCGATTGTTCTGTTCACGTTCCCGACCGCTTTCAGGACGCCTTTCCCCAGGTACCTCTTGCTGTCTTTGTCCCTCAGCTCGATCGCTTCGTGCTCTCCGGTTGACGCCCCCGACGGGACGGCGGCCCTTCCGAAGGCACCGTCATCGCATAGAATATCCACCTCGATCGTGGGGTTCCCCCTCGAGTCCAGTATTTCTCTTGCTTTAATAGAAGCTATCGTTGACACTGTATAATCCTCCCGCAGGTGCGACTCATGGCTAAGGGAAATTACCACATGAGCCGGTACCTATCAAATCGGCATATTTTATCGGTTATTATTAATGTGCCGCCGATTGAAGCTATCCGTGCGGAATACCATATTGCTAAATGGCACAGCATTCGCAGGGGACGGTTTATTGATTTTTGTTGGAAATATATTATATGTTCGGTAAAATCTTGTACTTTAAAATAATTCTCCAAGGAAAAATGTCTATGACGCTTGCCCGTAAATTTAAATCGTTCTACTTCTTCACATTAATTTCGCTGATCGCTATGCTCGTTTCCTGCGCCGTAGGTGATGACAAGACGCCCGGAACGATATCCGACCTTACGTCCGATGAAATCACGAGACTCCTCGGCTGGACCGCCCCGGGAGACAACGGCCAGAGCGGGACGGTGACGATTTACTTCCCGAGGTTCTACAGCGACGAGCAGGTGGCCGAAATACTTGGCGTCCCCAACCTGGACGGCGTGCCCTTTCCCGAGATACAGGAGGCGGTCAGAGACAACTTCAAGGATGCGACCCAAGTGCCCGACTTTCAGGTGCCCCAGCCCGCGGGAAACC
>DATIET010000073.1:0-24119 GCA_035455615.1 Thermodesulfobacteriota bacterium | reverse complement strand
TTTTCCTCGAATAGCGCTTTCTCTATGGATTTCCTGTTATTTATATCCCTCTGTCTCTCGAGCGCATATTTTATTGAGCGCTTGAGTTGTTTTACGTCGACCTCGCTTTTTATAAGATAATCCTGCGCCCCGAGCTGGACGGCTTTGACGGCGAGGTCCTCGTCGCTCATGCCCGTAAGAACAATTATCGGTATATCGGGGTAGCGCTCGTGCAGCTCGGTAAAAGTACCGAGCCCTTCGCTATCCGGTAGCTGAAGGTCTAGTAACACCAAATCGATGCCGTCGTCACCCAACGCCTCTATGCCCTTGGCGAGCGTATCGACGTACTCGATCTCGAATGAATTATCGCCGGCCCCTCCGAGCATTTTTGCAACAAGCCTGCAATAACTGTCGTTATCTTCAACCAGTAAGGTTTTTATTGGACGATTTGACATTTGATTACCCGAAAAGCATTTGGCTTGATTGAAAGATTCTTTGAATATTGAATCGCATATTCTTATATAAAGTTGGATGCAAAAACCGTACCATTATCGATTGCCAATATAATTAGTCGTCACTAAAGATTATTTTCTTGAATGCGCAAAAATTGTCTAATAGAGAATTGACAAATTACGTAAAATTTACCGACTGTGATAACAAAGCTTTGTCAATTGCGATCATGGCTGAGGGAATCGGCCAGGTTCTAATGAGTTAAAATTACTTAAAACGAATTGAAACACATGGACGCTGTCGTTCATTTATTGACGCTGTTCAGATTGAAAACATTGCCTTTCGCGTCGTAATCCTTGTTATTCTTGCTCGCGTACATCAGCTCGTCGGCTTTCACCAAAAGCCTGTCTATAGATGACGGAACCTGCGGATCAAACTTTGCGATACCGTAGCTCAGAGACAGGCGATAGGGCTTTGTTGCTTGAGAATTATAATTATTCAAGTTTTCCGTTATCCGCCGCTTTATGGCTTCCTCCCCATTCCCGTCAGAATCGGTCGTCACGACAACGAATTCGTCCCCGCTTATCCTGGCAGTTACGTCCGAGTTCCTGAACGTCTGCTTTATCAGCTGTGCGGTGTCTATAAGCGCCTGGTCCCCTATATTGTGCCCGTAGGCATCGTTTATTTGCTTCAGTCCGTCTAAATCGATAAGGATGAGAAGCACCCGCTCCTTTCTCCTCTCCGCGGCTTTGACATGGTGATCCGCAAATGCCAGAAACCCGCGCCTGTTGTAAAGGCCGGTGAGGTCGTCGGTTATGGAAAGACTGCGCAGGCGCTCCTCCATCTTTTTCCTTTCCGTAATATCGCGGGAGTTCACAATGACACCCATATTGCTAAGCTCGGGAGGACATAGCTTCCCGATCGATTCGAGAGTGACCCAGTAGCCTTCCTTGTGCCTTACACGGAACTCAGCCGAATAAAGACGGTCGTAGTTCTGTAGAGTCTCCGTAAAGGTATCGAGAGCCCGAGGCAGGTCCTCCGGATGAATAAAATCGAATACCCTTCTGCCTATCAATTCGTCAATTTCATAACCCAGTATGCGTTTATGCGAGGGGCTCACGAATTTCATCGTGCCGTCAACTCCCAGCATCTCGATGAGGTCAAGGGTATTCTCGATGAGGAGCTTAAACCTTTCTTCCGTCTGCTTTACGGCGTCATCGGCTTTTTTGCGTTCAATCGCGTACCTGATCGAGCGTACGAGGAGCCTCGCATCGACCTGTCCCTTCATCAGATAGTCCTGAGCGCCCAGCTGGACTGCTTTGAGAGCAAGCGACTCATCGTCGGTACCCGTGAGCACTATTACAGGGACATCCGCAGCTTCGCCGATGCTTAGCATGGTCTCTAAATCCCCGCTATCAGGTAGGTCGAGGTCGAGGAGGATCAGATCTATGCCGCCTCTCGAAGCCCTTTCATAACCTTGGGAGAATGAATCGTGGTGCTCCACTTCCATCGAGCACGAGGTCTTCTTGGAAAGAATCCTCTTTATCAATTGCGCATAATCTAAATTATCCTCGATCAATAACACCTTGATGTTTTGCTCTATCATCGTGAGTAGAATTCCGCAGTCGTATTCAGTGATTAAATTTCAATTCATTCTCGAACGCCCGGCCCGTCGAATATCGGGGCAGTGTTTCTTATTCGATTTAACAGGGAATATAATTTCCGGTCGATCGTTGAGTCTGTTCGAAATGTACCCTCCCCCTCAATCTAAAAGTCATACGAATTATTGAATCAAAAAGCATGCCAATACAGGTATTTTGTGTAATCGCCATAAGATCATATAACAATTGGATAATTTATAACAATGAATCAGCCGGACGGTTGGGTTTCACACGGTACGGACAATATTTGTCCAGCCATCCGACATTTCTCAGTCGAATATAATTTCTTACGTGTATAGATAGTAAGCCTTGGTTACAACCCTCAGATCGGTCCCATGGAATCCGCGGTTTAAGGAAAAGCAGAGTATGCCCTATGATATATAATGTATTCACAGGAGAAACGTGATGAAACTTCTCGTCATCGGAGCCACAAGGGGGATCGGAGCCGCGCTCGCAGCACAGGCGGTTCAAGAAGGGCACAGCATCACAGCACTGGTGCGCAGCCCTGAGAAAATGAGGCCGGGCGCTCAAGATATGAGGATGATTAAGGGCGATATACGGGACAAGGATTCCGTCTCGATAGCCGTAGCCGGTCAGGACGCTGTATGCATCACGATTGGTATCGGCCCCGCTTTCAAACCTGTCACGGTTTTCTCCGAAGGAACGTCGGTAGTCGTGGACGCGATGAAAAGAGAATCGGTCGGGAAATTGATATGCGTCACGGGGATAGGGGCCGGGGACAGCAAAGGCCACGGCGGATTTCTTTATGATAGGATCGTTTTCCCGATATTCCTCAGGAGGATATACGAAGACAAGGATATTCAGGAGCGTATCGTACGGAATTCGTCCCTCGAATGGCTCATCGTCAGACCCGGTTTTTTAACGAACGGCCCCATAACGGAAAAATACAGGGTCCTCACCGACCTGACGGGGATAAAGTGCGGAAACATATCGCGAGGGGACGTCGCCCATTTCATTCTCAGGGAAATGAAGAGCATGAATTACGCCGGTCAGACGCCGCTTCTGACCTATTGACTGCGGCCGCTGAAACGCAATCATTTCAATACCGGGATGTTAATCGTGTATGGAATTTAGTGGAGTCCTTGTATTATAATAGTTCGAACACAAGACCCTTATAAAACCGGGAACTCATATGCCCTCGATAAAAGACACCAGACATCAGATGGTCCAGTTCGTTTTCCCCGAGCACGCGAACATCCACGGCACCCTGCACGGGGGCAGGCTGATGGACTGGATAATGCTCGCCGGGAGCATTAATTCCTCGCGGACAGCACGGGGCATAACCGTGCTCGGCGCGACGGACAGCATCGATTTCATAAACCCTGTGAAAGTGGGGGAAATAGTAACCCTCGACAGCACGATCGAATATATCGGCTCGAGCTCCATGGAGATCGGCGTCACAGTGCATTCCGAGAACCTCGAGACCCGGGAGAAAAAACTCACGACCCACTCCCGCCTGGCATTCATAGCCGTGGATAAGGACGGAAACCCGAGGCGGCTCTCGGAGGAGATCGTGCCCGCTGACGAGGGGGAAACGGCGCTCTACAATGAAGCCAGGAAAAGGAGGGAGCAGAGGATTTCCAAGATCGGCAGGAGGGACGAGCAGGCGAGGAATATAATCGACGAAACCGAAATAACGAGGATGCGTCTAGAGACTACGAAAGTGGTGCTTCCCGAGGACAGCTTCTACGGGAGCTTCATGTCCGTGGGAAAGCTCATGCTCGACATAGACGAGACCGCCGCCATACTCGCCATGAGGTTTGTCAAAGACGTCCTTGTGACGGGCTCCCTCGACGAGCTGTTTTTCTACTCGCCCATCAGGGTAGGTGACATAATTATCTTCAAGTCCGGCATTACCTACGTCGGGAACACCTCCCTCGAAGTCGGGATCAAAGTGCTGTCCGAAAATATATTGACCGGGGAACAAAAACATACGTGTACCGCCTTCCTGACCTATGTGCATGTCGGGGATGACGGAGTCCCGAAAAAGGTGCCCGAGTTCAGACCCGAAACCCCTGAAGAGAAAAGACTCTGGAAAAAAGCCCAGGAAAGAAAGGATAAAAGGACCGAGAGACTAAAACACATCAAAGATCTCGTGCCTTAACCAGCGAAAATTTCCCGCCTGTGAATTTTCGTGTTAGGATATTCCCTAGCTTATCTTACATGTTCCTTGTCTTTTTAATACAATAATATCGAGAGGTTATAGTATGCACATCCGCGCTGTCCATAGGTCGAAATGATATACAGAACGATCATATTCCTCATCGGGTTGCTTGTTCTCGACATTGTTACCATGCCGGTAGACGACCGATCGCCGCGGCGGGAAGTCCGCGGACAGACGGAGCAGGACAGGGAAGAAGCCGGAGATAGCGATACCGTTTCCGAGGACGGCATAGTCAATCTCCAGAGTAACATCAATATCATCGACCTTATAATGGCGGTGAGCGAGTTGAACGACGAAACATACGTCATCGACGGCTCCGTTCATCCGAACGAGATCAGCATCGTAACCCCCGAGGGCGGGTTGAAAAAAGAAGACGTGCTCATTCTGTTCGACACGGTGCTCCGATTAAACGGGCTCGCGGTAGTGAAAGCGGACGGGATTAACAAGGTCGTCAATTCGAGCGATATAAAAGGGGCGGCTACCCCGGTCGAAACCGGCGATCAAAAATAAGCTGTACAAAACTCAGAAGACGGGCGTCTCGATACGCTCGCTCCGAATGATCAGATAATTGGATAACAGGATAAAAGCGCCGCCTATCAATATATATAATCCTATCTTCTGTGAGAAGAACGCCCATGCTATTATCGTAGCGCTCACGGGCTCGAGCAGCAGTATTATCCCCGCGACCGAGGCCGTGAGCCTCTCGAGCGACCTGTAAAAAAGCAGATGCGGCAGTGCGCCTCCCAGGACGGCAAAAGCCGCAAGATACGCCCAATCCGCCGGAGGCAGTCCGAGCGAGAGCCTGAGCAGCCCTTTATCCGCGATGAGAATATCCATTACGGGCAGAAGCAGGAGGAGCCAGACGGATGCGAATCCGGACCACCCGAACGTAGTCGTTATATAGTGCTGGTCGAGCATTGCGCTCCTTTTGCCCAGTATGACCCAGAGCGAGAGCAGAACTCCCGCTGCAAGAGCGGCGGCTATACCGTATAGAGAGCCCGCCGACCCCGTCTCCCACGACTGAAGCAGGATGACCAGCCCCGCAAGGCCGAGAAGCGCGGAAAGGAGCTTAACGCGCGAGAGCCTCTCGCCCAGGACGAGCCTTCCTATGAATATCGTCCAGACGGGCTGGGTATAGAGGAGCAGCACCGTGAGCGCAACAGGCACTCCAAGGGCAATACCCGTGAAAAGGAACAGCTCAAGGAGCCCGCCTATAAGACCGTAGAGGGCATAGAACGGAATCTTATCCCTCCCCAGCATGAAACGGCCGGGCCTTATCAGCACCACGGGCAGGAGGATGACAAAAACGAGCAAAGATCTATAGAAAGAAACCTCGTAGAGGGAGAGCCCGCGGTCGAGAAGGAACTGCCCGCCGGGCGCTATGATGCCGTATAATATCCCTGCAATAATTAAGTACCAGTATTCCCTTTGCATATATCTGAATTGAAAAGATCGGGAGACCCTCGGTTGCAATCTGTCAATCGGCGATCCCCCCGCCGCTTCCGGTCTCTCTCCTGATTATTAACGGTTATCGGAAAACGCTCTCTATTTTAAATCCCTGAGCTTCGGCATGACCTCTTTGGCGAGGAGCGTCATAGACTTCCTCCACTTGTCTTCAGGCTTCCACTCGTGTCCCATCACGAGAAGCACGCCGAACCCGCCCACGTGATCGTAGAGCTCCCTGATCCTTTCGACCGCATCGTCCGGACTCCCGACGATCCAGAGATTATCCATCATGTAGTCGATCGTGACCTCCGAGTCGGACATGGACTTATCGGTTTTGAAGATATCGAGGTTCCCCCTTATCTTGGGGACCATCTTAAAAAAATATTCGGTAAAATCCCTGGCGAGCGTGCCCTCCATCACGTCCTTTCTCGCCTCTTCCGCGCTTTCCGCTATGTATATGTCCCTCGCCACGCGCCAGAGTGATTTGTCGGGACTCCTTCCGGTGCTCGCGGCCCCTTCTTCGACCGACGCCCAGTGGGTCCTCAATACGTCCCTCGTGATGAAATTAATGCTCATCGGAATCCACCCGTTTGCGCCCGCGATCCTGAGCGTCCCGGAGCCCGCGGTGATGCCGGCAACCGCGATCGGGGGATGGGGCTTTTGGTACGGCTTCGTATGCACGCCGAGACCGACGTCCGCCTGCGGCGCGGGAACGGTGAATTTCCACCGCCTGTTCTCATAGTTCCCGGGTCTGGGATCGTTCCACAAGTTCAAAATGAATTCGAGCGATTCGTTCGTCAAATCCCTCTGCTCCCCCGATTTGACGTCTATTCCGAACGCTTCGAAATCCCCGATGAAGCTCCCCGCCCCCACGCCCCAGTAGAACCGCCCCTTTGCAAGATGGTCGAGCACGGCGATCCTGTGCGCGAGGACAAAAGGGTCGTGGTCGGGGAGGCAGGATACCCCCGTCCCCAGGATGATATTCTTCGTAAGCGGTATGGCCTTTGCAATCAGGAGGTCGGGAGCCGCTATGTTCTCCCATCCGGCCGTGAAATGCTCCCCTATCCAGGCTTCCCTGAACCCGAGCTCGTCCAGGAAAACGAGCTGTTCGAGGTCGGCGTCGAGGGTTTCGGTAAGGTTCGAACCCGCCGGGTGAAGCGGCATTGTAAAGTAGCCAATTTCCAATTGAGACTCCGATAGATACAGCTATTCGTCCGGGTTTCAGGATATTAACACATCGCATGTTTTTCTACAAAATGGAACATCGCGCATAACCAATAAGCCCTGTAAGGGTTTTATGTTTTGAATTTGAAAGCCGGCTTACGTATAATCTTAATGCTCCGGCAAGGACCAATCCACAATGGCAGTCATCCCTGGACGCGCCGTAAACGCTATCCGTGAATTCCTGAAACTCGAATCCGCGAGCGGAATTATTCTTGTGGGAGCCGCCGTCCTCGCCCTCATACTCAACAACTCGCCTATATCGGGCCTCTATGACCTTCTGTTAGATACACCCGTAGAGATAAGGGTAGGAGCGCTCCAACTGGCGAAGCCCCTGCTGCTCTGGATTAACGACGGCCTCATGGCCGTATTCTTCCTCCTCGTCGGTCTCGAAATAAAGCGGGAGGTGCTTGACGGACAGCTGTCGAGCCTCTCACAGATCGCGCTCCCCGGCATCGCCGCGGTCGGAGGCATGGCGGTTCCGGCCCTGATATACGTCTTTTTCAATTTCAATTACCCCGGGACGCTAAGCGGCTGGGCAATACCCGCGGCTACGGACATCGCGTTCGCCCTAGGCATCATGACGCTCCTGGGCTCGCGGGTCCCGCTCTCCTTGAAGCTCTTCCTCCTCACCCTCGCGATAATAGACGACCTCGGCGCGATAGTGATAATCGCTATTTTCTATTCGGGGAAGCTCTCTCTCGTATCCCTCGTCATGGCGGGAATCGCGGTTGCGGCGCTTGCGGCAATGAACTTCATGGGCGTGAAGAGGATCGCGGCTTACGTGATAGTCGGAGCGGTACTCTGGATATGCGTTCTTAAGTCGGGGGTGCACGCGACCCTCGCGGGGGTGGTGCTGGCGCTCGCTATCCCGATGAGGACCAGGGACGAGGAGCCCTGCCCTCTTCGGGAGCTCGAGCACACGCTCCATCCCTGGGTGGCTTTCGGGATCATGCCTGTATTCGCCTTCGCCAATGCGGGCGTGTCGCTCGACGGGATGAGCCTCCACACACTGTTCGAGCCCGTACCCGTGGGCGTCGCGCTCGGGCTTTTCCTGGGCAAGCAGCTCGGGGTGTTCGGTTTCGCGAAGCTCTGCATAAAGCTGGGATTAGCCAGGATGCCCGAGGGAGCGACATGGCTCACGCTCTACGGAACGTCCGTTCTATGCGGGATTGGGTTCACGATGAGCTTGTTTATAAGCACCCTCGCTTTCGACCCGGGCATGTCGGATGAGGGCATTTCGGCGAGGCTCGGAATTCTCGCGGGATCATTCGTCTCGGCTGTATTCGGGTATTTATTGCTGAGATATTCACTGGCGAAGCAAACGGACCAAAGCGAATAATTTATGATGCGAACAGGGAGAAAACCGCACCTTGCTCATCGGCATTCTTAACCGTTTAAAAGGGACCGCTCTTTTCGTTTCCCTCTTCTACCTCACCTTCTATATTCCGATGTCTCTGACTTTTTATTCTCCGGAGTGGATGAAGCTCAATTGCGAATGGCATGAACGGTGCGCTGCAATTGGATACGATAACGCCTACAGGGGAATAGAAGAGCTCGCATCGTATTTCAGACACCAGGGCGAGCTCCGGAGCTTCAGGACCGCAAAGGAGAAAACTCATTTAAAGGAGGTGCGCGGCATATTCGACCGTATGCTCATAGGCGGCGTTATCTCGCTCATACTGCTCATATTGACGTATGATAGAAAAAAGGTCTCGCGCTTTGCCCTGATAAACGCCGCAATTATTCTATCGCTCCTGCTTGTGCTCCCGTTTTTCGCCACGTTCTGGAGGGATATATTCCACCCGCTCCTTTTCAGGAACAACCTCTGGGTAAACAACAGGCTCGACCTCTCTTTTTATATTATGCCCAGACAGTTTTTCAAATATACGATAGCGCTGCTCGTTCTGCTGTCGGTCGCCGTGAACGTAATCCTGTGGCTGGTATTACGCGGGAGCACGAAAAAAGCCTGATCCCCGGTCCTTAAATCAATCGAATATGTCGCCGGGGTCGCACGTTTCCGGGTTGGAGCAGGCGTTGAAGTCCGACTGGTTGCTGTGGTCGGCATTCAGCCCGTACCTGTGGGCGAGCTCGTGCTTCCAGACGGAGAACTCCCCGCACCCCTCAAAGCCCCCTTCCGAAATCACTATCGCGTCTATATCGAAGAAGTAGATACCGCCGCACTCGCTGCGGCCCACTGCTTCGCATTCAAAACGGTTCGGGACGACATACACCCTGAGCTCGGACAGGGGAGGGACGACGGTTCCATCGAGCATGAATTCCTCGAACCCGATCTGGGAGTCGTCAAACTGACAATTCAAGAATTGTTCCGCCCTGTCGTCGAGGAGATCCAGGACCCTCTCAGTGCCGGCGTCCACTCGGGAATCTATCGCTACCTGCATGCCGTAAAATGGCGTAGTCAGGTTGAAATCCTGGGATTCGACCACTTCCCGGTCTATGAGAGGGTCGACCGGGCCGCGGAAAAAGTCCTCCACATCATTGCACGATACCAGCGTAAACACGAAGATTGCGGCAAGCGTAAGAGGTATGTGTCTCATTCCGTCCATCCTTTAAATCATGTTTGTTCAGCTTTAAATATGATAACCGACACATATTACGTATGCTATCGGAAAAATTCATTTCAAACCCGAAACTTTAGAGTAAACTTTGAACATGGGATTCAAAAAGGGGGAGATGTAATGAGACTGAAGGCAGGGGCGGCACTCATCTGCGCAGGATTATTATCGGTTTCGTTTTTGAATTGCAAAGCCGACAACGCGAACAACAAGCTCCCCGAAAACTGCACCCGGACAGGGTTCGAGTACAGGGGCGATAGCGTAGCCCTCAACACCGATAAGCAACCGTCCCAGGGCCTCTATCTGCTGAACAACACATCGGACAGCGACTACTGGATCACACACCCGGTGAAAAACCCCGGCGCGAGCGCCGGTTGGACGTCCGACCTGAACCCCGGCAACTGGTCCGCATTCACCGTGAACATCCCCGGCTTCGAGCTTACATGCGTGAAAACGGGACAGAGCTCCATGGAGACGCTCCCCTGCGAAAAAGTCCTTAATGTGTGCAGGATTTCAAATCCCGTTTTCAAACCTGACATGAGCGGGAATTACTGGGTTTCCGAAGACAAGCCTCTCGGGGCTGTGCTCGATGAGATCAAGGGCCGGGGGATAAGTTGGTGAAAATCGAAACGGGCTATTCCGTTATGCCCCTGTAAGACCGGTCGAGGAGCTCGACGGGATGAGCCGTTTTGATGTCGAGCCCGTGCTGCCTGATGCCCTTTCTTATCTGGAGAAGGCAGCCGGGGTTTCCCGCTACGAGGCAGTCCGCGCCCGTCTCTTTCAAATGCCCTAACTTGCGCTCCAAAAGCCTCCGCGACATATCGGGCTCCACCATGTTATATATGCCGGCGCTGCCGCAGCAGAGCTCGGATTCGGGAAGCTCCGTGAACTCTATCCCCGGTATCTGCCTTAGCACGTCCCTCGGCTGCTCCTTAATCCTCTGCGCGTGTCCCAGGTGGCAGGCGTCCTGGTATGTGATTTTCAAATCGAGGGCTTGGAGTTCCCCGGCGAGGCCGATATCCCCCAGGAACTCCATCACGTCCCTGGTCTGTTCACTGATTTTCCGGGCGCGCTCGGCAAATACGGGATCGTCCCCCAGTATCTCCCCGTATTCCTTCATGGTCGAGCCGCATCCCGCAGAATTTACGATTACGGCGTCGACGTCAATGCCCTCGAAGCTCCTGATAAGAACCCTCGCGAAGTCCCTCCCTTCGGAGAGTCTCCCGGAGTGCACCGAAAGCGCCCCGCAGCATCCCTGGTTCCGGGGAACCAGCACCTCGCACCCGTTCTCCGCCAGCACCCTGACGGTCGCTTCGTTAGTCCCCGAAAAGAAAACACTCTGCACGCACCCGGTGAGGAGCGCCACGCGGTAACGCTTCTTACCCCTCGCGGGAGTAACGTCGGGAAGCGCCCGCGGTACTGTCGGGGAATCCACCTCCGGGAGCATCCCCTCCATTTGCGCGAGGCTGGGAGAGATCGCCCTCAGGATCCCTGAAGATTCGACCAGTTTTTTTATCCCGAGCTTTTGATACAGATAGAAGAACGGCAGGAGGAGCTTGAGTCTCCCGGGGTACGGAAAGAGGGAGAAGATCAAAGACCTGTAGAGCCTCTCGGCGGAGGGCCGCTCGTATCGTCTTTCTATCTGGGACCTTCCCGCCTCGATGAGCCTGCCGTACTGCACCCCCGAAGGACAGGCGGGCTCGCACGCAAGACAGCCAAGGCACATGTCCAGGTGCTTTACGAGTGAACCGGCCATCGGTATCTTTCCCTCGGAAGCGGACTTCATGAGGTATATCCTCCCCCTCGGGGAGTCGAGCTCGTTTCCAGTCTCCTGGTACGTGGGGCAAGCGGAGAGGCAAAAGCCGCAGTGGACGCAGTCTTCTATCAGTCGGGCGCTCGGTTTGTCCGTCTCGTCGAAGGCGTCGTACACACTTTGCTGCATACTAAATGTTTAGCCTTTTCTTATTGTGAAATCAAGGGCGGCATAAGGGGCGTTACCGAGAGACCTTCTCAAATCCTCGTCGCCGGAATAGCTTATCCTCCCGAGCTTCCGCGCCTGCACGCGCAGTTTCAAAATGGTCTCCGAAAACGGATAGGGCAAGACAGTAAAGTTGAAACCGTCATCCGATTTGAGGACGAGCCTCCGAGTATTGCCCTCATAATCGAGAGGGACGTCGGCTATCTCCATGGATTCCCAGCCGTGGCAGAGGGCGAGGGAAATGATGTCCCCGACCTGGAGCAGCCTGAGATTTATTTTGACTCCCCGCGGGATTGCGCCCCGCTTCGAAACATCGATACCGAGCTTATCCGAAACAAAAGCGTCTATCGCGCCCTCGAGTGATTTCGCGTTTACGTCCGAAGGGTCCTTCGTTAAGAGCTTCCGGTTGAACCTCGCGAAATGGAGCGCGATTAGGGCGGAGGCATACGGATGCTCCTCCGCATGAGATTCAAAGGACTCTCTCCAGATGCCTGTCTGGTCGGACGACTCCATCTCCATAAAATTAGCCGGATAACCGTTTTCAGGATTTATTTTGGGTGCGGAGTCCCACTCCTTCCACCCGCAGTCGTGCTCTCTCACGGCGAAAAGCACCTCATCACGCGGAAGAGGAGAGGAAAAGGTTTCGTTCCCCCAGCGCTCCATGAGATTCCCGGCCAGGACCGCGTGGTCATACTGGGTTATAAGAATCCACCCGTCGGTGTCGTCTCTACGGATCATCACATTCCCGGACAGAGGCTAAACGAGTAAAATGCGGGAATAGGCTAACCAAGCGGGAAGTGGAGCGCAAGGGATTCCAATTCGGTTTTTATATTTCAGAAGAGCCTGCCGGGATTGAGTATATTCCCGGGATCGAAAGCCGATTTTATCCTTTTCATGAGGCCGAGCGAAGAGCCCATGCCGCCCCAGACGTCGAGAACAGGCTTTATATCCGGTGACGCTTCCCTGACGACGAGGCTGCCCCCGGCGTACTCGGAAAATTGTCTGAGCGCATTTACGGAGCTGACGACCGATTCACTATCCCCGTCGATCGAAATAATCACAATCCCGTTACCCGCCCTCGCGGCAGCACGGGCGCGGATACCGTATTTATCCGATAATTCATCAAGCAGGATGAACACCCGAGGGACGTCTGAAATGAGCACGCCCGCCTTGAGCACAGCGCCTGCCTGCTCCGAACGCCTCCAGGGGAATTCCCTTACCTCGTGCCAGAAAGCTTCTTCATTTCGAGCCTCTATTATCAGGCCTTTTCCGTTGTTCCTCTGCGAGATACCGGAGACCGTTTTTATCTGGTCCTCTACTGCCCGTAACACGTTCATTATCCTTACGGCGAGCGTGTACCGGTTAAAGTCCGAGCCGAGGCCGAGCCTTTCCGTTATGCTTCCCGCGAGCCCGGGATTCATGTGCTCAAGGGCGTTTAACACAAGGTTCGAGTTAATGAGGGACCTGACCGTATCGTGCGCCTCGCCCATGGATTCGAAGCAGGCGATATACGTTTTGGATGATTCGGGCACGGGGTAGAGCCTGAACGTCGCCTCCGCAATTATTCCGAGAGTGCCGAGGGAGCCGACGAAGAGCTTCGGCATGTCGTAACCGGCGACGTTCTTGACCACCTTCGAGCCGCCCTTAAAGATGCCGCCGTCCGCGCGAACGACCTTCATGCCGATGAGGAGCTCCCTCGAAGTCCCGTACCTGAGCCTGAGAGGGCCGCTGTCGTTCGTGGCGATAATACCGCCCACGGTCGCTCCGCCGCGGACGTGCGGGGGATCGACAGGGAGGAACTGATTCTTCCTGCCCAGATAAGACTGCAGATCGGATAGAGCGATCCCGCACTCAGTCGTCGCCACGAGATCGGACGATTCGTGCGCTATAACCCGGTCGAGTTTCCTAGTCGATAGAACGATATCTGCGCCGATGGGCTTATTCCCTATTCCTCTCTTGGTCCCCGAGCCCGTCGGCGCGACCGAGGCCCCGGCGCGCGACGCCGTTTTCATGATTCCCGATATTTGTTCTATGTTTTCCGGGAACAGCACTATTTTGGGGATGACGCCGTCGACGGCGGAGGATTCGAGGACGTGCGGATCCTGAACGGCGTTTTCACCGCCGACTATGCTCGTCAGTTCATTAAGTATGGAGGATTCAGGCATAGATGTTCGACTACCGTCCAAAACTTTCTATTCGATATGAATTTAACGACTGCCGCCGGGACTAATACATCTCACCGAGACCTGACTTCTGGAGAGGGTGCTCCGTAAAGGGCTTCATTCCCTGCTCGACGCAGGTCCTGGGCGTGGGGAAGACCTTCCCGGGGTTCGAGAGACCCTTCCGGTCAAACGCGCACCTCATGAGGTTCATGGTCTCGAGATCGTTTTCGTCGAACATGAGCGAGAGGAACCTCTTCTTGTCATTCCCGACGCCGTGCTCTCCCGTGATGCTCCCGCCCGAATCCACGCATACGCCGAGTATCCTGCCCGCAAGCTCGAGCGCCTTCTCCTGCTCGCCCTCTATCTTCGAATTATAGAGAACGAGTGGGTGCAGGTTCCCGTCGCCCGCGTGAAAAACGTTCCCTACACTGAGACCGTACTCCCTGCTCAGGTCCCCTATCCTTCCCAGAACTTCAGCGAGCCTGCTCCTCGGGATGACGCCGTCCTGGACATAGTAATCCGAGCTGACCCTGCCCATGGCCGGAAAGGCGTTCTTCCTCCCCTTCCAGAAGAGGTCCCTTTCTTTTGCGTCCCTGGCGATCCTTATCTCGAGCGCGCTCTGCCCCCTGAGCACCTCCTCGACGATGGGCATCTGCGCATCGACCTCGGCCTGGGGCCCGTCGAGCTCGACCAGGAGTATCGAGCCCGCTTCCACGGGGTATCCGGCGTGAACGGCCTCCTCGACCGCGCGGATACAGAGGTTGTCCATTATCTCCATGCCCGCGGGTATCACGCCCCTTGCAGTTATACCGGAGACCGAGGCCCCGGCGTCCTCTATCCTGTCGAACGAGGCAAAAAGCGTCTTTACGGTCTCGGGCTTCTTTATTATCCTTAACGCGATTCTCGTGACGATCCCCAGAAGCCCTTCCGAGCCCACCACGAGTCCCATGATGTCGTAGCCCGGATGGTCGAGGGTCTTTCCCCCCGTCTCTATAATCTCACCGTCGGGAAGAACCACCTCGAGCCCGAGGACGTGGTTCGCCGTTACTCCGTATTTAAGGCAGTGCACCCCGCCCGAGTTCTCGGCGACGTTCCCGCCTATGGTGCAGACTATCTGGCTCGAAGGGTCGGGGGCGTAATAATAGCCGTAGGCGCTAACCGCATTCGTAACGGACAGGTTGGTCACGCCGGGCTCCACGACCACCCGCTCGTTTGGTATATCCACTTCGATTATCCTGTTCATGCGGGCAAGCGATATTACTATGCCCTCGTCCGTGGGCAGGGCACCTCCGGAGAGGCCGGTCCCCGCCCCTCTCGGCACAAAGGGGACGTCTTCGTCATAACACATCTTCATTACACGCGATACCTCGCCCGAAGTCCTCGGGAGCACGACAAAAAGAGGCTTGATCCTGTAGCCCGTCAGGGCATCGCAGTCGTACGCAAGCAGCTCGTCGTCTGCGTATATGACCCCGTCCCGTCCGAGGATACCGGTTAGCCTCTCTCCGAAGTCCTTCTTCCAGCCGGGCGATCTGCGTTTCGTTTCCTTGATCGATTGCATATTATTGTTTATCCGGGAATCATTATATCATTGTTGGATGCCGAGACCAATTCCGGGCTATTTCCCTGTGAGCGGGCCGAATGCTTGACATTCCCTCTATAGACGGTACATTGATTTGCTTAACTCTAATAGTTAGAGGCAGATAAAATGAAGACTTATATGGCGAGAAGCGAAGACTTCGAGAAGAAATGGTTTTTGATCGACGGGGAAGGAAAAACATTGGGTAGGGTGTCCACGAAAATAGCAATGATATTGAGGGGCAAGGAAAAGGCCCAGTTCACCCCTCACGCCGATATAGGGGATTTTGTAATAGTCGTCAACGCCGACAAATTGAAGTTCACCGGCAACAAGCTCGAAGACAAGAGATATTACTGGCACACGGGTCATCCTGGCGGGATCAAGTCGATAGCCGCCGAGGACCTCTCGAAGAGGAAGCCCAGAGAAATACTAAAGAAAGCTGTCTGGGGCATGCTCCCTAAGAACAGGTGGCAGAAAAAACTCATTACGAGACTCAAGATCTACACCGGAAACGAGCATCCGCATTCGCCGCAGAAGCCCGAACCCCTGGAGGTATAGCAGATAAATATGGCTGAAGTTAACTATTACGGAACCGGAAGAAGAAAAACATCGGTCGCCCGGGTTTGGCTCAGGACAGGCGACGGAAAGATAACCATAAACGGCCGGGAAGCGGAAGAGTATTTCCCGCGCGAATACTGGAAGGTACATGCCCTGGGACCTCTCGCAACGACCCAGTCGGTCGGGAAGTTCAACGTCATAGTGGACGTAAAGGGCGGCGGCCTTACGGGCCAGGCAGGCGCGGTGAGGCACGGGATCGCGAGGGCCCTTCTCCAGGCGGACGACGCCAACAGAAAGCCGCTCAAGGTAGCGGGCCAGCTCAGCAGGGACTCGAGGATGGTTGAGAGAAAGAAGTACGGACTCAAGAAAGCGAGACGCGGACAACAGTTCTCGAAGAGGTAAACCTTACCTTGCCTGATACCGGGAAAAAGAAATCAGCTCCAAAAAAACAGAAGAAAATCGTACCCCCTGAAGGGAAGCTCGGCGTTCTGATCCCGGGTATAGGCGGCGCAGTGAGCACCACGTTCATCGCCGGCGTCGAGGCCATTAAAAGGGGGCTCGGAAAACCCATAGGCTCCCTTACACAGCTTGGAAGGATAAGGCTCGGAAAGAGGACCGAAAAGAAGTCGCCGCTCATAAAGGAATTCATCCCGCTTGCGGAGCTCAAGGATATAGTATTCGGGGGATGGGACATATTCCCTGACAATTGTTACGAAGCGGCTTTAAAGGCGGGCGTCCTGGATAAGGACCTGGTCAACGAATTAAAGGACACGCTTAAGAAATTAAAACCGATGCCTGCCGTGTTCAGCAGGAAATACGTCAAAAACCTGAACGGAAAACACCTTAAAAAGGGCAAGACCAAGATGGACCTCGCCCGGCAGCTCATAGAAGACATCAAGAGGTTCAGGAAGGAGAGCGGTGTCGCGCGGCTCGTTATGGTGTGGTGCGGGAGCACGGAGGTCTTTATCAGGCCGACCGCTGTGCACGCTACCATGGCCTCTTTCGAAAAGGGCCTCAGGGAAAACCACCCGGACATCGCGCCGAGCATGATTTACGCTTACGCGGCCCTTCAGTGCGGAGTGCCGTATGCGAACGGAGCCCCTAACCTGTCGGTAGACGTTCCCGCGCTCACGGACTTCGCCAAAAAGAAGAAGGTCCCCATAGCGGGGAAGGACTTCAAGACCGGGCAGACGCTTATGAAAACTATACTCGCCCCCGGGCTTAAGAGCAGGATGATCGGGTTAAGCGGCTGGTTCTCGACGAATATACTCGGGAACAGGGACGGCGAGGTGCTCGACGACCCTTATTCATTTAAAACGAAGGAAGAGAGCAAGCTCGGAGTGCTCGAATACATGTTCCAGCCCGACCTCCATCCCGACCTCTACTCGAACTACTATCACAAGGTAAGGATCAATTATTATCCCCCGAGGGGCGATGCCAAGGAAGCCTGGGACAACATAGATATTTTCGGATGGCTCGGCTATCCGATGCAGATCAAGGTCAACTTCCTCTGCAGGGACAGTATACTGGCGGCGCCTATAGTGCTCGACCTCGTGCTGTTCCTTGACTTGGCTAAAAGGGCCGGGTTCGACGGAATTCAGGAATGGCTGTCCTTCTATTTCAAGAGCCCGATGTACGGAAAGGGGCTTTACCCCGAGCACGACCTCTTTATTCAGCTCATGAAGTTGAAGAACACGCTCCGCTACATGAAGGGCGAGGAGCTGATCACGCACCTCGGCCTCGACTATTACAACCTGATGTAAGAGACCTATCCGGTCAAACGATCACGCTGACCATCTCTGTAATTTTCGGACGGGAGTGACTATAGGTTTATGTTAAGCCTGGGTGCTTATGGCAAGCCATTTGCGCGTTATGTAGAGGTTCCCTTTCTGGTCCCTGTTTCCGTGCTGCTCGAGCGCGGGCTGGACGGCCTCTTTCATCGCCTCGACGGCCGCATCGACGGGGTAGCCCCTCAAAGCCCCGGCTGCATACTGCTGGAAGGAGCTAATGTACTCCCACGCCTCTCTCCGCATGTCGACAGCGTATTCCTTCACCTCGACGAGCTTGAAGCCCGCTTCCTTTACCAACTGCTCGTAATAAGACCTGGGGAGGAATTTAGACGCCTCGGTCCTGGAATCGTCCTTCTGCCTGCTAATTCCGCGGTCCCTGAGATACTGGACCGCGTTCTTAACCTGCGTGCGGTAAAACGCCAGGGTCTCGGCAGGCCTCGCCTCTTCGTAAAAAGCGGTATTGAAGAAAAAGAGACCCCCCGGCTTCAAGGCTTGTTTTATTCTCTTGATGCTGTCGAGCTGCTCGTGCTCGGAAAGGTAATGGATTCCGTTCCCCCATACGGCCACGTCTATGCTCGCGTCGGGTATGTCCATATCCTCAACGGAGGAATGCACCATTTTCAATCTTTCGACCGTTTTCTCGAGCTTCGACTGAGCCAGCCTGAGAGCCTCCCCGGACTGGTCAAGGCACATCACCGCGGCCTTTTTCCAGCTCGCCGGCAGCTGATCGAACACGATCTGCACCATTGTCCCCGCGCCTGTCGCTACGTCCAGAATCGCCTCGATACCGCTTTCGCCCTTCCGGCGCATGATCTCGATCCACCCGTGAATGCAGGCCTCGTTTACCTCTCTGTACTCTTCAGTATCGGCAAACGGCTCATAGTCGTATTTTTCCTTAATCTCGTCCATTATCAGCCTCTGTATCAACAATCACCCCATATAAATTTAGTTTATAAGTCAAAAGCGGAGTATAACATGATTACAGGCAAAAACAAAACGCCCCGGCCCCGGATTCGCCTTAATTATACACCCTTCCTGTCCCCCCAGATCAGCTTGTGAAGCTGCGGAAGGACCCGGACACGCTCTAGATTATCGTCTAATATCCTGTCCGGCAGCCAGCCGAGCCCAAGCCCGCCCGAGGGCTGGAAAATTATGTTCGCCTTTATCATATACTTTGTCAGGATTTGCTTTGCGTACTCATAATCCGCTTCGTCCGCTATGACGAATTTCAGCTGGTCCTGAGGGCGGAGCTTCTGAAAGAGGCCGAAGTCCATTTTCTCCTGCATACCCGAGCCTGGACACTTGCAGTCCATGCTTATTATGCAGTTTTCAGTCCAGAACGCGGGCGGAGGCAGTTTGTGACCGCTCGTCTCGAGCACGATCTTATAACCGTCTTTTATCAGATATTCCGCCAATTCCTCGGCTTCGTCCCTCTGAATAAGGGGCTCGCCCCCTGTAATGCAAACCCTTTTGCAGCCGAATCCCTCTATCGCGGCCCGGACTTCGCCGACCGTCATTTTCCTGAAGTCCCTCCCCTCGACCGCGTACATCGTATCGCACCAGGAGCACCTGAGGTCGCAGGCGAACAGCCTGACGAACACGGTGGGAAGGCCGATTTCCACGCCCTCGCCCTGAATTGAATAGAAGATTTCGCTGATGTTCATCTCTCGTACTCGGTCGGGTCGGGGATCCGTGCCTCGATGAAAGCCCTCTTCCTCTCCCTGCATGAGCTGCATACCCCGCAGTGCACGCTCCCCCCCTTGTAGCAGCTCCAGGTCTCTCCGAAGGGCACGCCGAGCCTGTCGCCGAGCCTCACGATATCCGCCTTTTCCATGCCGACGAAAGGCGCTGCGATATTGAGGTCGGGCTCCCCGGTCGCGAGCCTTTCCGACGCCTGAAAAGCCTCGACGAACTCCTCCCTGCAGTCGGGGTAAACACCCCTGTCGGAGCTATGAGCGCCGAAAAAGACGTTGTCCGCGCCCCTGCTCACGGCATATCCGACCGCAATTGAAAGAAAGATCGCGTTCCTGTTGGGGACTATGGTCGCCTTCAGCGTATCGTAATGCTCGACGGTCTCCGGGACCTCCGGCACGTCGATCCTCCCATCGGTCAGCGCGGAGCCCGAAAGGATCTCACCGAGCGGGGATAAGTCCACCACTTTGTGGGGTATTCTCAGGGCTTCCGTCACCCTGCGCGCAGAATCGGCCTCCCTCCTGTGCCTCTGTCCGTAAAGAATAGTGAGACATTCGACCTCGTATCCCTGCTCAATGACGCTGTACACCAGAGTCGTGCTGTCGACGCCCCCCGACAATATTATTACTGCCTTTTTATTCATTCTATAAATACTATATGCATAAGTATACGGGAACAAGAAAGCGAGGAAACCGGCTGGGCGAAATCTCAGTGCGGCTTAACCGGCTGGTTATTTTTCGTGACGACAGTGTAGAAATCTCCCACCTTGCTCTCGAGCTCATCGACGTGGCTTATGACGTCCTGAATCCTCCTGTCGAGGTCTTCGGCTTCGAGGTCGATGTCCTCGCACTTCCGCCATTCTATTATGTGCCCCTTGATATGGTCGAAAGCCGCGTGCATCGACTTCATATCTTCGGCTATACGAGCTAAGCTCACGGCGAGCTCCTTCTTCTCCCTCTCTCTCTTCACGTACTCGAGCCATACGAGCGCGAATACGAAGGCCGCAAGCAGGATCGCCTGGGGGAGCGAGGTTTCGAGCGTCGGATAAAGGCCCAGGATGTCTACATGCGGAATGTAATCAACGGGGGTCGCGCCCACTATACCGGCTTCCTGAAGCTCGTTTATGCCCTTTCCTAGCAGAATGAAGGAAAGGAGGTAGAGGAAAACACTCGTCGCGGAGAAGAAGTATTTGAGAGGTATCCTGAGGGCGAGATTGAAGATCACGTAAAACAATACAACGAGCAGGAGAGCCCCTGCCGCCAGGCCCCAGAGCACGGCGACCTGCGAATTTTCCGACTGGAACCATAGAGCCTGATAAAATAAAACCGTTTCGAAAGCCTCTCTGTATACGGCAAAGAACGAAACGCTCGCGAGCGCGATCACACTCCCCCTCGAGAGCGCCTTTTCGACCTTCCCCTGTATGTACCGCTTCCAGACCCGCACTTCGATTTTGGAAATCAGCCAGTAGCTCACATAAAAAAGGACGGCCGCTGCAACGAGGGATGTGACGCCTTCGATGACTTCCCTCTGTGCGCCGCTTATGGAGATCACGGTCCTCGCCAGAAGCCAAGTCAAAATACCGGCGAACAGAGCAAGTATCCAGCCGTAATGGATGTACCTGATCTGACTCCTTGCCCCGGTGGCTCCCATGAATGCTATGATGGCCGCGATTACAAGTATCGCTTCGAGACCCTCCCTTACGATTATGGAAAAGGAGTTGAGAAATGAGAGGATATTGCTCGACGGCGCGTCGTCGCTCAAGACCTGCCCCGCCGTTAACAAGCTCTTCTGTATTTTATTGTTAAGCTCTTCCACTTGCGCCGCGGGCGCTCCCGCTTTGATAGCGTTCCTGAAACGGGAGAAATCCGCTTCGATCGCGGCCGTGAGGCTTTTATCCCTGACCCTGAGGTTGGCCTCCGCCTGCTCGAAGCCTTCGAGGTACGCGTCGAGGGCCTTCGTGTACGCCTCGTCAGCTCTTCCGTCTTTATACAGCTTCGTCGATTCGTCGAGAAGCGAGCCCGCCGTAATGAGAGGGGAACTTTCACCGACACCCCTGTCCAGCAGGCCGCCTCTCAGATATGCAAGCACGCGGGCCCCCTCTTCGGGACTGCTTATTAAGGTACCGAGCCTCTCTTTGATCTCTCCGTTCGAGAGCGTGGCGAGTGTCTTATAGTCCTTCATATCGCCGGGAAGCTTTGCGGCGAGCTTTTTCCCTTCCGCGACGTCCTTCTCACCATAGCCGAGGGCGAGCACATAGAATGCCGCGTCCCACTTCTCCTGGTCGGTAAGGCTGGGGAAAGACGGCATGCCCGTCCCTTCTATACCGAATGTCACGGTATTGAAGACCTTAAACGGCGATAGCCCGGCCGAAACTTCGGGATTGGTAAAATCAGCCGGCGCGGGGTCGAGTCCCGGCGACAAAGGCCCGTCTCCGGCACCCCGGGCGCCGTGACACTGCGCGCAGCTCTTTTCGAATATCGCTACTCCGGATGAGTATGAAGGGGCTTCCTCCGGATGGGGGACGATATCGTAAGCCTTGATAATCTTCCCTTTGATCGTCCTTGAAAGTGATTCGACTTCGCCGACGGGCGCTTTATTATCAATTAAAGCGCTTAGCTCTTTAAGATCGGATTCAATACCCGCCTTATCCCCGCCGCTCGATTTTATGGTGAGGAAAAGGGCCTCGACGCCCGACGAGAACTCGAGCATCTCGCTATACTCGGCCGTATTTATGATCTGCCCGTCCTTTACAGCGTTTCCGTAGTCCCCGCCTATGTAATCGACGAGGGACAATATACGGTTTGCGTCATTTGAAGAAAAAGACGGCGTCGCAAGGAGAAATAGTAATGAGCACAGCAGAATGGAAAATGTTAGAACCCTCTTCAACGTCGGCATATCGCGAATTACAGGAGCCTCCGAACTATATATAGATAATCAAGTGAAGTATAACAGCAAACGCCCGTGCGGAAAATGATTATGAATATCAAATCGCAAGAGATTTGAGGCTATCATACTCCGAAAAGCTGTCAAGGCGCTCATTTGCATGAAATCGAGTTTTATTTATTATTATTAGGTTCTTTGCAGAGCAGTCGGAAGAATCAGGAATAAAGGCCCCGAATTTACCATATGAAAGACAGAATAAAGGTCACCGAGAATTTATTTGAAGAGTTCCCCGAAGTAACGGCCGCCGAATGGAAAGCCGAGATCGAGAAGGACCTGAACGGCGGGGCCGTAGGGAAACTCGACTGGAAGCCGTACGAGGGCTTCACTGTAAGCCCGTTCTATACGGACGGCGACTTGAACGGGGTCGGTTACTTGACCGAGCAAGTTCCGGGCGAATTCCCCTATGCAAGGGGGAATAAGACTGAGAGCAATGACTGGAAGATCAGTGAATACATAACCTCGGGAAGCGTAAAAGAGGCGAACAGGCGCGCTCTCAATAGCCTGAGTATGGGGGCGGAATCCCTCACGTTCGTTTGCGAGGCGGGGCACGGACGCATATCGGGCATCCCCGTAGAGAGCGAGAGAGATATTTCCATGTTATTGAAAGACGTCCCCCTCGAAGACGTGCCGGTCCATTTCAAGTGCGGGCTCGGGGCGGCCGGGATTTTGTCGCTGTTGATTATAGAAGCCGGCAAAAGGGGAATAGACAAGAAGAAGCTCGAAGGCTCGGTAGACGCCGACCCGCTTCGGGCCCTCGCGCTCGGAGGCTCTTTCCCGGCAGGCGAGCGCCGGGTGTTCGGGGAAATCGGATCGATGGTCTCATATTTGAACGAGAACATGCCCTCCTACGGAGCGCTCGATGTATCCGGGCATCACTTCCACGATTCGGGCGCTTCGGCGACCGAGGAGCTTGCCTTCACACTTGCGGCCGGGGTCGAATACATCGACCGCCTGACGTCGATGGATTTGACAGTTGACCAAATAACCCCACACATGAGATTCTCTTTCTCGATAGGCTCAAACTACTTCATGGAGATCGCGAAGCTCCGGGCCGCGAGGCTCTTGTGGGCCTACGTTATAGAGATGTACGGGGCGGAAAACGAGTCCTCGAAAAAAATGAGGATAGATACGAGGACGTCCTCGTGGAACAAGACCGTATTCGACCCGTACGTCAATCTGCTGAGGGGCACTGTCGAGGCTATGGCCGCGGCGATAGGAGGGAGCGAGTCATTGAGCGTGCTGCCGCTCGACGCGGCTTTCAAGAGACCAGATGAGTTTTCCCGAAGGCTTGCGAGGAATACACAGCTCATACTCAAGCATGAATCCTGCCTCGACCGTGTAACCGACCCGTCGGGGGGCTCCTATTATATTGAGCGGCTCACGGATTCGCTCGCGGAGGCGGCATGGGGGCTATTTAAAAAAGTAGAAGGCACGGGCGGGCTGGTAGAGGCGCTCAAGACCGGCTTCGTGCAGGACGAGATACAGAAGACCAGAAACGAAAGGGACAGCGACATTGCGTCCGGGAAATCGATATTGCTCGGCACCAATCAGTATCCGAACCCGGGCGAAAAGGCTCCGAAGAAGATAGAAGGCGGAATCTCTGAAAAGCCGCTCGGGAGATCGGGAGAAACAGCGCATAATTCGAACGCGGATTCCGGAGATTTTATGAAAGGAATTATAGCGTATATGACAGGGAAGAAATCGCTCCTCGGCGACGTTTTGCCCGATAAGCCGGTAAAGCCGGAGTTCGTAATAACGCCCCTCCGACCTTACAGGGGCGGGGAGCCTTTTGAAGAGCTGCGGCTGGCGGCTCTAAGATATAAAAAGGAAAACGGAGTGACGCCGGCGGTCTTTTTGCTGCCGGTCGGGAACCAGTCTATGAGGAACGCGAGGGCCTCTTTC
>DATIET010000072.1:0-7015 GCA_035455615.1 Thermodesulfobacteriota bacterium | reverse complement strand
CTTCGATGGCCGGGCTTTTCATGCGCTACTTATCCGAGCTCAAGGTGTGGAACAGGAAAATAAACCTCACGAGCCTGAGAGAAGACAGCGACATCGTAATCGGCCACTTCCTCGACTCGATATCCGCCGCCCGTTTCGTGCCTGCGGATTCGCGTCTCCTCGACATAGGCTCGGGCGCAGGGTTCCCGGGTATCCCGATAAAAATAGTCTCCCCGTCCGTTGACGTTACGCTTCTCGATTCGGCTCACAAGAAGGTGACGTTCATGCGGGGGGTCATACGCACGCTCGGACTCGAGGGTATAGCAGCTGTGTGGGGCAGGGCGGAGGACGAGGGGAACGGTATCGAAAGGCGGGGCTTCGACAGGGTGGTCACGAGGGCCGTAGGGCCCATCCCCGAGATACTGCGTCTGAGCGAGCCTTATCTTGCAAAGGGAGGCAGGATAATTCTCATGAGGGGGCAGAGGGGAGGGGACGAATGGGAGGCGGCGGAAGCTCGCATGAAGAGGGGATTCAGGCTTGCCGAGCGGAGCGAATTCAAACTCCCGTTCGGAGGGCAGTCGAGGGTAATACTCGCGGTAGAGTCTATATGACACTAACGCATAAGTGAATCGAACGTCCTTCCCTGTAACGCTATTTGTTAAACTTCGACAATTTGTAATAATACTATACAGGGGTATAGTATTATTACAACAATGTAATAGAGGAGCGCCGGCGGTGTCCCATACAATTACGGATAAAAAAAGGCTTATCAACCGAGCGAGGAGGATCCGCGGTCAGATCGAAGGGATTGAGAAAGCACTCGAAGACGAAAAGGATTGCTCGTCGATCCTTCAGGATATTGCGGCCTGCCGCGGAGCTATAAACGGTCTCATGTCGGAGGTTCTTGAGGGCCATATCAACCTCCATGTGCTCGATCCTGATACCACCCCGACATCGGCGCAGACGAAAGCAACTAAAGTGTTACTGGAATTGATAAGGACATATTTAAAATAGACGAGGGGCTCCACATGTGTCACTTGGGGAAAATCGATTCCAGCACTTCCGGGATATAATGCACGGGCGAGATAATAAACACGATCATCACCATCATCACCACGACCATTCCCATGACCATCATCACGAAGGATTTGGCGGTCATTCCCACGATATGCCCGATTATTCCATTCTGAGCACTGACAGGGGTATCTGGGCGGTCAAATGGTCTTTTGCGGGACTTTTTGTCACTGCTCTCCTGCAGGCCTTCGTCGTGATACTGTCAGGCAGCATAGCCCTGCTCGCCGACACCATACATAACTTCGGAGATGCCGCCACGGCCATTCCGCTGGGAATCGCCTTCATGTTAGCCAAATGGAAATCGAGCAAAAGGTTTACATACGGCTATGGACGTGTCGAGGACCTGGCGGGAATAATTATCGTGCTGATTATTTTATTCAGCGCATTGGTTGCGGGTTATGAGTCGATTTCCCGCCTACTCCACCCTCAAAAAATTGGACATTTGTCCGCGGTGATCGCCGCTTCCGTAATCGGTTTTCTCGGCAACGAGGCCGTAGCGATTTTTAGAATTAAAGCGGGTAAAGAAATCGGGAGCGCGGCCCTCATCGCGGACGGATATCATGCGCGTGTAGACGGATGGACCAGCCTCGCAGTGCTGTTCGGCGCTCTGGGCGTATGGCTCGGTTACCCTCTGGCCGATCCTATAATTGGACTGGTTATTACTGCGGCGATACTCGTTATTGTTTGGCAGGCCGGAAAACAGATATTCATTCGTATGCTTGATGGAGTAGACCCGGCGATTATAGATGAGATTGAAAAAACAGCAATTAACGTTGAAGGAGTCGCGGAAGTCTCCGATATAAAAGCCAGATGGATAGGTCATGGACTTTACACTCAACTCAACATCACAGTTAAACCGACGCTCTCTCTGGCGGATGGCGAGGAACTCGAAAGGGAAGTAAACCATATGCTCAAGAGCGATGTGCCTCACCTGTCTGAAGCTGTGATCAAAATCTTGCCCGGAAATTTTTGATCAGATTCTGAATAGAAGGTGGTAGAGAAGCCCTGCGGCGGCGCACAGCGCAAGGGTCCTCAGCATTCCGAATTTAAAACGGAACAATAGCAAGAATGCTCCGATCGCAATTAGCGTTGAAACAACGTCTATAGTTTTTAAATCCGGGACGAGGAGCCTGAGCCCGGTGACGTTTACTTCTTCGACGCGTCCGAAGAGCGTGTGCAATGAAAACCATACCGCGAGGTTTAAAATAACCCCGACTACGGCGGCCGTGATCGCCGAAAGCGCGCAACTGAGCGATTTCCTTCCCCTTAAATATTCAATATAGGGAGCGCCCAGGAATATCCAGAGAAAACAGGGGACGTATGTAACCCACGTAGTTATGATAGATCCCAGGACCCCGGCAATTACAGGGTCGAGCGTGCCCGGGTTACGGTAGGCGCCCATGAAGCCCACGAACTGGACCACTTGTATTAAAGGGCCGGGCGTGGTCTCGGCCATGCCGAGACCGTCCAGCATCTCCCCGGGCTTTAGCCAGCCGTACGTATTCACCGCTTCCTGTGCAATGTAGGCGAGCACGGCGTATGCGCCGCCGAATGTTACGACTGCGGCCTTGCTGAAGAAAATCCCCTCCTTCACGAACACGCTCTCCATGCCCTGAAAAGCTATGAGTGCTGCAAGAGGGCCCAGCCAGAGGGGCGTCCATACGGCAATTACCTTCAGAGCGCGCACGAGCGAGGGGTGTGTATGACTAGCTACTCCGTCGGTAATTACGAAATCGCCCAGATCGTCTGTTTGCCCTCCACTCTGAGAACCGTGTCCCCTGATGACATAAAATAGGTCCTCGCGGAGCTTCCCGCCTATGAATCCTATTAATCCCGCTGACAGCACGATCAGGGGGAAAGGTACGTTGAAGAAAAATATTGCGGCGAACGCTAACCCCGCAAGCGCGACCATCACGTTATTCTTAAGCGCACGTTTACCAATGCGTATCACTGCCTCGACTACGACGGCCATTACGGCGGGCTTGAGACCGAAGAAAAGTGCCTCAACGAAAGACGTCTCCTGATAGAGGGCGTAGAGCACGCTCAATATCAGAATGGAAATGAATCCGGGGAGGACGAAGAGACCCCCTGCGACTAACCCGCCGCGGGTCTTGTGAAGGAGCCATCCTACGTAGGTGGCGAGCTGCTGCGCCTCGGGGCCGGGCAGGAGCATGCAGTAGTTGAGTGCGTGGAGGAACCTGCTTTCGCTTATCCACCTCTTTTCCTCGACCAGTATGCGGTGCATCACGGCAATCTGTCCGGCGGGCCCGCCGAAGCTGTGGACGGCGACCTTCACCCAGACCCAGAAGGCCTCGGTGAGAGTTACGGGGTGGGGCGCATTCCCGGGTTCGCGTTTCGTCCAATCTCTGCTTCGGGCGCTCATGCGATGCTCATGGATCGATAGTCTACAATTGAACATGATGAGCCGATAATTGCAAACTCAATGGAATTCCCCGCCCGTCTGCGCTTATTTGCTCGCGTTTCGCATAACTCCCCCGACTTCCTTTAAAATCAGACGCTTAAATGTTAAAATCCTACCCGAGAGAGGCGGCCTGACCCATACGGGCCGGGTTCGGTAACGGAGGGCAAGATGGTTTTATTCCTGAGTGAGGACGATGTCAGGCAGATCCTCACCATGTCGGACACCATAAAGGTGCTTGAGGAAACGTTCAGGCAGCAGGGGATCGGTAACATCATAAACCAGCCCCGGCAGAGGGTAAGGACGGATGTGAGCATGCTCCATTACCTTGCGGGGGCGCTCCCCCATCTGGGTGTAATGGGCTATAAGGCTTATACATCGTCCAAGGCCGGCATAAAATTCAGGGTGTTCCTCCACGATATCGAGACGGGGGAGCTCTTGTCCATAACAGACGGGAACTACATGGGGATGATGAGGACGGGTGCCGTGTCCGGCGTGGCGACTAAATACATGGCCAGGGAGGAAATGAGCCGGGTCGGTATATACGGGGCGGGATGGCAGGCGCGGGGGCAGCTGCTCGCGGCGGCCGCGGTCAGGCACGTAAAGAAGATAAGTGTCTACAGCCGGAACGCGGCCGGGAGGGAAGCGTTCTCGCGGGAGATGGAAAAGCAGCTGCGGATTACCGTAACCCCGGTCGCGTCGGCGGAAGAAGCAGCAAGGGACGCCGACTGCGTTATCACCTCGACCTCGTCGTTCGAACCGGTGTTCAAGGGGGAATGGCTCGCGAAAGGCACGCATATAAACGCGATAGGCGGGAATTTCCTCTTCAAGAGGGAGCTCGACGAGAGGGCCGTAAGGGCGGCTGACGTTATCGTCGTCGAATCGCTCGAGCAGACGAAGATCGAAGCCGGCGAGTTCCTGCCGTTAATCGAAAAAGGGACCCTCAGGTGGTCCCGCATAGGGGAGCTCGGGGACGTAGTCGCGGGGAAGGCGAAGGGAAGGACGAAAGAGGATGACATAACGCTCTTCAAATCGCTCGGCATAGCCGTGGAGGACATCGCCGTCGCGGCGCACGTGTATAAAGTTGCGAAAGGGGCGGGCATGGGCGTGAGGCTCGACATGCCTTCCAATTGAGCGGCTGCGTGTGCGGCATCCGCGCGGGGCGAGTCCTGAATTAAAACTGATACAGAGGCGAACATGAAAACAGTGGGAATTATCGGAGGGAGCGGGTTATACGCTCTCGAAGGGATCACCGGGGTTGAACCCGTAAGCGTGGATACGCCGTGGGGCAAGCCATCGGACGACCCTTCGGTGGGGGAGCTCGGCGATACCAGGCTAATATTCCTGCCCAGGCACGGAAAGGGGCACAAGCTGATGCCGTCCGAGATAAACTACCGCGCGAACATATTCGCGATGAAGATGCTCGGGGCCGAATGGATAATTTCGGTGAGCGCGGTCGGGAGCATGAGGGAGGAAATAGAGCCCGGGCACATAGTCATCCCGTCCCAGTTCTACGACCATACGAAGTCGAGAGTTTCCACGTTCTTCGGTGACGGTATAGCGGCCCACGTGTCCATGGCCGACCCGGTGTGCCCGTCGCTGTCCGGCGCCCTTTACAAAGCGGCGCTTTCGGCCGGGGCCGCGGTGCACAAGGACGCGACCTACATATGCATGGAGGGCCCCCAGTTCTCGTCCCGCGCCGAGAGCAATATATACAGGAAGTGGGGCGTCGACGTCATAGGGATGACCAATATGCCCGAGGCGAAGCTTGCGCGAGAAGCGGAGATTTGCTATTCTACACTCGCATTATCGACGGACTATGACTGCTGGCACGAGCATCACGGCAACGTTACGGTGGATGACGTAATACAGACGCTCATGAGCAACGTCGCTCTTGCCAGAAAGGTAATCATAAAGGCTCTGCCCGAGATCGGCGAGACGAGGGACTGCGCCTGCCAGAGGTCGTTAGAGAACGCTATCATCACTTCCCGTGACTCCATATCGCCCGAGGTCAAAGAGAGACTCGGAATACTCATAAAGAGGTACGTACAATGAAGCTCCTTGTAGTCGGATCAATCGCTCTCGATAGTGTGGAGACTCCATTCGGTAAAGAGGAGAACATACTAGGGGGGTCGGCGTCGTATTTCTCCCTCGCCGCAAGCATGTTTACGGACGTATGCGCCGTGGCGGTCGTCGGCAGGGATTTCCCGGAGGAGCACCTCGACCTTTTCAGGTCCAAAGGTATAGCGCTCAACGGGGTGAAGCGGGAAATAGGTGAAACGTTCAGATGGGAAGGGAAGTACGGATACGACCTGGGGGACCCTGAGACACTGGGCACGCATCTGAACGTGTTCGAGAACTTCAAGCCGGTCCTGCCGGAGGAGTACACGGACATAGAATACGTGTTCCTTGCGAACATCGACCCCGAGCTTCAGCTGAGCGTCCTCAATCAGGTGAAGAGCCCGAAGGTCGTCGCATGCGACACGATGAACTACTGGATAGAGAACAAGCCCGATGCCCTGAAGGAAGTCATAAAGCGCGTGGACATCCTGATGCTGAACGATTCCGAGACCAGGATACTCGCGAAAGAGCCCAGGATCACCCACGCGGCGAGGACGGTGCTCGAGCTCGGCCCCAGTGTGCTCATCGTGAAGAGGGGCGAGTACGGAGCGCTGATGTTTTCCAAGGAAGGCATATTCTGGGCGCCGAGCTATCCGCTCGAGGAGGTAATCGACCCTACAGGGGCCGGGGATTCGTTCGCCGGGGGATTCATGGGTTTCATAGCGGGACAGGGCGTCGCCGACCACGTGGGGTATAAGACGGCGGTCGTGTTCGGGAGCGTTATCGCTTCGTTTACGGTCGAGAATTTCAGCGTGAAGAAGTTAGCACAGTTGAGGAGGTCCGATGTCGATAAGAGGTTCAGCGCTTTCCTTCAGCTCTCGAGGCTCGATTGAAATGAAGCGTGTCCTGCCAGCGGCTTTCATAGTTATTGTAATGCTCCTCTCCTGCGGGGGCGGGAGCAAGAAAGCGGACGTGGAGGTCGACCAGACGAAGACGTTCGAGAACCAGAAGGCGCTCGCGGTCTCTTCTTCCTGGAGGGGCAATTTCCCCCAGGCGCTCAAGGAGATCGAAGAGGCCGAAAAGATAAACGACAAGGACCCGGAAGTTTACGTCATAAAAGGCGCGATATATATGGGGCTGAAAGATTACCCCGCGGCCGAGCAGAACTACAAAAAGGCGGTCGGTCTCGATCCCGGCTACACCCCGGCCCATTTCAACCTCTGCGGATTGTATCTCATACAAAAGAATTTCGACCAGGTTATTTCCGAATGCGGTCTCGTCACGGCCGACCCCACTTACAAGGCGCGGGCAAACGCCTATACGAACATCGGTATCGCTTATTACAACAAGGGGGATATGGCCAAGGCGAGGGAGAATTACGAACGGGCCCTCAAACTTAACCCCTCGTTCGTCTACGCTCACAACGAAATGGGCAAGCTCTATATGTCGACGGGCAGGTACGGCGAGGCCGTGACGGAATTC
>DATIET010000071.1:0-2346 GCA_035455615.1 Thermodesulfobacteriota bacterium | reverse complement strand
AATAAACTTGAGAGGGGCAGCTGTCGGGCTGCTCCTCTCCATTTAAAACTTTCTCCCTTTTCCATCGTATAATTAACCATATATCACATGTGACCTGAGACGGGTATCCGGTGTTTGGAATAAACTCGAAAAGCGGACTATCGGACGAAGAGGCGATGCGGAAATTTCAAAACGGCGACGAGGGGAGCTTCGACCTCCTCTTGGGCCGGCACGGGGCCGGTGTGCTCAGGTTCATAATCAGGATGACGGGTGCGGAGAAGGCGCAGGCCGAGGACCTGCTCCAGGAGATTTTCATGAAGGTGATAGAGCGGAGGAAGAAGTACGACCCGGGCCAGAAGTTTTCGACCTGGCTATACAGCATAGCGCGGAACCACTGCATAGATTATCTCCGGACGGAGAGCTACAGGAGGCACAGCTCGTTAGACGCGCCCATATCGGTTGAGGAAGAGGGCGGGGCGGTCGTAATCGACCTCGTCAGGAGCGGCGACAGGGACCAGGAGGAGAGGGCTTTCGACCTCGAGGTGAAGGAGCTTATCGACATTGGCGTGAGAGGGTTGAAAGAGGAGTTCAGGGAAGTATTTTTATTGAGAGAAGTAGAAGGGCTCTCGTTCGAGGAAATAGCCGTTGTCACGGAGTCGCCCCTCGGCACGGTAAAGAGCCGCCTCCGGTACGCTTACAAGGGGCTCCGGCAGGTGTTCACGGAGTCGGGATATTTCGAAGAAAGACAGAAAGCGAAAGGGGTTTGAAGGGATAAAATGAACTGCGAGAGATGCAGCGAATTATTGATAGAATACATACACGGCGGGCTTAGCCCTGGGGAAAGGGAGGCCGTAGCCGCGCACTTGGGCGGATGTGTGGAATGCGCGCGCGAATTCGAGGAGTACGCCGAGATAAGGAGGGTGGTGTCGGAAGAATCCCCGCTGCCCGAGCCTTCGCGCGAGGTCATGGCCGCACTGTCCAGGGCTGCCAGGGACGAGGTCGCCCGCGAGAGGCGCCCCTTCTGGAAGAGGCTTCCTCTTTCTCCGATATTGATCCCTGCCCTCACGACCGCCATAGCGCTCATGGTTTGGTTCTATTACGGACAGGGCGGCGGGGATTACATGGATACTGTCTCCCGCGACGTAATGGCGAGGAAGATGAAGGAGCAGGACAGCAGCATGGATACGGCAGGGCAGGCCGCGCCCGAGATGAGGCGGGAATATCCGGCTGAGGCCGAATCTTCACCCGCAATGAGCGAGAGAGGGGCGGCTGACGAGGGTATGCCGGCGGCTCCTCCGGCCGATGTATATTCACTCTCCGACGAAGCGCCGGGCGCATCAACCGACACAGAAGAAGACTCGGACGTTAAGGGGGAAGCGTTTACTGAAACTGCAGCCAAAAAATCCCTGCCCGCACGGCCCATGACGCAAACTGAATCGTTATCGGCCGGCGCAGCGAACGACTACAGCGGCCAGCTCCGCCTCGCGCTCAGGCAGCAGACGGAAGGGGACTGCGACGCCTCTATAAAGACCAACGAAACCCTCCTGCAATCCTCCCCCGAACCGCCCGGCTACGTGCGCGCGCAGTCATACCGCTCGCTCGCCGAGTGCTACGAGAAGCAGGGGAAACTCGACCTGGCCGTCGTGAACTACACGCAGCTCCGAGAGGTCTCGCCGGAAGAAAGCTCCTTCGCGGAGAGCAAGATAACGGCGATCAGACAGAAGTCCGTGCATAAACTCGGCATCGCAAGCCCCACGCCCGGGCCTGTGAACTAGATTTCTCCCTCTTTCCTGAGATTGTGGCTATTCGCGATGTTTCCATATAAGTACAAAGACAAAGAAAGGCAAATTTTATTTCTTCTTTTCCTTGATGAAAAGAAGCAAAAATCATCCGACTGTACATAATATGCTAAAAATATCATATTAAGGCGAAAATGTTTTAATTCCGCCCCATCCCTAAAACATTTTTAGACGCCTTAATATTCTATTTTCTTAACGTAAATTCTGTAATGTCGGAAGAATAAAAATACGTGCTTCGACCTTTCGACTACGCTCAGGACAGGCTCCTGCTCAGCACGAACGGGCGGCGAGTCGCCGCGGACGTATGGGATGCTGGCGGAAGCAGAAATGTTGGATGGAATCATAATACACACATTGTGCGTGTGAAACTTTCCTCTCCCCCGTTCGTACTAATCCTTAATTCCGCAGTAAGGAGAAAAGTTATGGGATTAAAGAAGCGAGTCGGATTTATCATGAGGTCCCAGTTGAACGACTGGGTGTCGAGGGCGGAGGACCCCGAGAAGATACTCAACCAGGCCGTAGAGGAGATGGAGGAGGGGCTCGAAAGGGCGAGGGTGAAGATCGGCGC
>DATIET010000070.1:0-5563 GCA_035455615.1 Thermodesulfobacteriota bacterium | reverse complement strand
AACTTTAGATTCGGATGCTGGGACGCTATGATATCGAGCCCCCTCACCAGCGGAAGACCGGCGTCTATCATCGTCGAGAGCTGCCTCGTAAAGATTACGAGGTCCCTCGTGGATATCGAGCCGAAGGTAATGTTTAATCCGAAGAGCTTGCCCTTCTCCTTTATCCGGTTCGGTATAGGCTGTATCTGCATCTGCCTGAGACGGGCCAGCACCGCAGACCTGCTGGGGGCGTCCATCTCGCCCTTCTTTATCGTCCCTCCGAACCTGCCTTCCCAAACGAATACCGGCATTACGGGTTCCTCTCTTTCTGGTTCATCGAATTTTCATGTCTCTTCATGCCGCGCCCCGGAGGCTCATTGCCTCATCATACGCTCTTTCGAACCCTCCGGAGCAGAGCGTTCGCTTATCATTCGTTTTATTTCTTCCGGCTCCTGAGACTTCCCTATAGCATCGTCTAAACTGATGAGCTTCCTCAGGTATAAATCGGCAAGGCTCTGGTTGAGGGTCTGCATCTTCCATTTCTCCTGTCCTATCTGCTGCTGTGAATAGATCTGATGCACCTTGTCCTCGCGGATGAGGTTCCTGATTGCGGGGTTGGGTATGAGCACTTCCACGGCGAGCACGCGCCCTCCGCCGAGCTTCGGTATGAGAGTCTGACAGAGTATCCCTTCGAGCACGAAAGACAGCTGAGCTCTTACCTGCGACTGCTCGTGCGGCGGAAAAACGTCTATGATACGGTTGATCGTCTGTACAGCCGTGTTCGTATGGAGCGTCGCGAGAGTGAGGTGCCCGGTCTCGGATAACGTGAGCGCTATCTTTATAGTCTCGAGGTCCCTCATCTCACCTATGAGAACCACGTCCGGGTCTTCCCTCAAAACGCTCTTGAGCGCGTTCGCGAAACTCTTGGTGTCGCTCCCTACCTCCCTCTGATTAACTATGCAGTTCTTGTGCTCGAAAACATACTCAATAGGGTCTTCGATCGTAACGATGTGCTCGTGACGCTCCTTATTTACCTGGTCTACGACGCTCGCGAGCGTCGTAGTCTTACCCGAGCCTGTGGGGCCCGTAATTACGATAAGCCCCCTCGGCTTCCTTGCGAGGTCCGCGAGCACAGGTGGGAGTCCCAGCTCCTGATAGCTTTTCAGCAAGAAAGGCAGGAGCCTGAACGCGCCCGCGACCGCGCCTTTCTGCGTAAAAACATTCCCGCGGAAACGGCCGAGGTTCTCAATTCCGAAGGAGAAATCGAGCTCCCAGTTTTCTTCGAACCTGTGTTTCTGCATGTCGGTAAGCACGCTGTAGCAAATGTCTTTCGTATCGGTAGGGGTAAGCGGGGGATGCTTGACCGGTACCAGCTTGCCGTCGATCCTGATCATCGGCGGCACGCCCGCAGTTATATGCAGGTCCGATGCGCCGTTTTCTGCCATGAGTTTTAGAAGCTTATCTATCGCTATCGACACCCTATCCTCCACAGGCTAATCATCGGCCGCCGTATTCCTCACGACTTCTTCAATAGAGGTAATACCATTTTTCAGCTTCTGAAGGGCGCTTTGCCTGAGCGTTCTCATGCCCTGCCTGATCCCCTCACGTTTTATTTCGAGAGACGAAGCACCGCTGAGTATGAATTCCTTGAGCTCGTCGGTCAATTCCATAACCTCGAACACGGCAAGCCTGCCTTTATATCCGGTCCCGGAGCACGTCTTGCAGCCCTCTCCCCTCCCTTTATAGACTATGTAATCGGAAACTTCCTTGGGGGGCACACCGAGATCTATCAGCACTTGGGGAGCGACCTCCGTTTCCTGCTTGCACTCGTGACACACCACCCTTACGAGACGCTGAGCCACTATGGCATTGAGGGACGCTGTAACGAGGAACGGCTCAACGCCCATATTGAGGAGCCTCGTTATGGTAGACGGGGCGTCGTTGGTATGGAGGGTCGAGAGGACGAGGTGCCCGGTAAGCGCTGACTTAATCGCTATCTCCGCCGTTTCATAATCCCTGATCTCGCCGACGAGGATGATATCCGGGTCCTGTCTTAAGAACGACCTCAAGCAGGCAGCGAACGTGAGACCGATCTCTTCATGCACCTGCACCTGGTTTACACCGGGGAGACTGTACTCCACGGGGTCTTCAGCCGTAGAGATGTTTACGTCTATCTGGTTTAGATCCATGAGGCTCGAGTAGAGGGTCGTCGTTTTACCGCTGCCCGTCGGACCCGTGATCAGCACCATGCCGAACGGCTGGTAAATCGACCTCCTGAAAACCTCCAGCTGATCCTCATAAAACCCGAGCTTCGTCAGGTCCAGCTGCAGCGACTCTTTATCCAGAATCCTCATGACGACCTTTTCTCCGAACAGGGTCGGAACCACGGAAACACGGTATTCCATAGTCCTGTTCTGATTCATCTTCACCTTGATTCGGCCGTCCTGAGGGAGCCTCCTCTCCGCTATGTCGAGGTTCGACATTACCTTTATTCTCGATGATACCGCGTTTTTGAGCTTTAACGGCGGGTGCATAGTATCGTACAGCACTCCGTCAATCCTGTACCTGATCCGGAGAGACTTTTCGTAAGGCTCGATATGTATATCGCTCGCCCCCTTCCTGATCGAATCCATCAGCAGATGGTTTACGAGCTTTATTACGGGGGCTTCTTCCGAGGCCCTTTCGAGGTCATTGAGGTCTATATTTTCTTCGCCGCTTATTTCGATGAGGAACTCATCGAGGTCGCCCATGAGCTTATCTACCGCGGCCGTGCTCTCCTGGGCCTTCCTCGCGTCTTCCCATTCTTTCTGAGAGCCGTAGAACCTCTCGATCGCATTTCTTATGGACCTCTCGGAAGTCACAACTACCTCGATGTTATGGCCGGTTGCGAACTTGAGGTCATCGACTGCGAAAATATTTGACGGATCGGACATGGCGACGACCAGCGTCGACCCGGATTTGTTTATCGGGATGAGTTTATGTTTTATTGCGGATTCTCTGGAAACGGATTTCAAAACGTCGATCGAGATTTCGAACTGGTCGAGATTTATTGCGGGAACTCCGTATTGTTTGCTCAGATACGCGACCAGCTGGTGCTCGTCTATATATCCGAGATTGAGGAGGGTCTCCCCAAGCCTTTTCCCCGTTTCCTTCTGCTCCTGGATGGCTGTTTTAAGCTGATCAAGGTTTATTACATCCTCCTTGATCAGTATATCGCCCATCTGTGCGCTGACTCGCTGCTCTTTCATCTCTATCCTGTCGTTATCAGGGCCCCTATTAAGTTACGGTCTGTTGCCATCCCGCGGATTACCGTGCATCGAAATTCGGTTCAAGAACAGTGAGTCGTGGAAATAGATATCGCCCTGCAACCGGCGGTCCTGCCGCGTGGCTCATTCGCGCTTCGGTTCTCCGGTCCCAAACGGTCCGGGACAGGTACCTTGCGCCATATCTCTTCGAACAGACTCCCCTCATCCAAGTATAGGCCCAATATTGCGTCTGTAGTTGATCCGTTTTAAATAAACCCATGCCTATCAACCGTCTACTAAAATTTAGCAAAATATATGCCATGGAACCGAAGAAGCCCATTCACCACATAAGTTACTAAGATGACAATAAAATCTTAAGAATTTCATGTAACCCGCAGTTATCACTTGTGATTTGAGATGACGAATATTGTTGTGCAGCGACTTTATTTGTCACCCGGAGGGAGCATTAAGCAAAAGGGGAATGACAGAATTAAATATTTCATATTACAAGCAAGTTATGGAACCCATACGATGTTCGGGTTCTATTTTATCCGTCGCCGGCAGAATTAAGCCGATGAATGGCTCAGTCCGCACCCCAATACCCTCGTTCGGGTAGAATTAAGCGCATGAACGAAGAAAAGCAGATAATAATAGCGGGCGGAGGGCTCGCAGGGTCGGAGGCAGCATATGCGGCATCGAAATTAGGTATTAAAGTCAAATTATACGAGATGAGGCCGCTTAAAATGTCCCCGGCTCATAATTCCGGAGAACTGGGCGAGCTCGTATGCAGCAACTCTTTAAAGTCCGACTCTATCGAAAATGCAAGCGGAATACTCAAAGAGGAGATGAGGCAGCTGGGCTCGCTCGTCATAGAGGCAGCCGAGAAGACGCGCGTCCCCGCAGGCAAGGCCTTGGCGGTAGACCGGATCGCCTTCGCACAGTATATCACCGGGAAACTCGAAAAGAATCCGCTTATCGAGATCGTGAGGAAAGAATTCAGGAATATCACAGACTCCCCCGGCACACCCCTCATAATCGCGACGGGTCCGCTTACGTCGGAGTTTCTCGCGGAAAACATCCGGGACCTGACCGACTCCACCCATTTATATTTCTACGACGCGATATCCCCCATAATCGACGGGGAATCAATAGATTACTCGAGGGTTTACAGGGCATCGAGGTATGAGAACGGGGAAGAGGGGGAGGGAGATTATATAAACTGCCCAATCAACAGGGAGGGATACTACGCCCTCGTGGAAGAGATATCGAAGGCCGAGAAGACCGAGACGAGGGATTTTGAAAAGGGGATCTACTTTGAGAGCTGTCTGCCGGTCGAGGAGATAGTCGAGCGTGGCAGGGAGACATTAAGGTACGGTCCCGCGCGGCCAGTGGGTCTAAGGGACCCGCGCACCGGCATTACACCCTTTGCCGTCGTCCAGCTGAGGTCGGAGAACGAGGAACGCTCAATGTACAACATGGTCGGATTTCAGACGAAGCTCAAATATCCCGAGCAGCGGAGGATATTCAGGATGATTCCGGGGCTCGAGAAGGCCGAGTTCATGAGGTACGGGAGCGTCCATAGGAACACGTATCTCGACTCCCCGAGGCTGCTCAGCGAAACGCTTCAGCTTAAGGACCATGACCGGATATTCTTTGCCGGCCAGATAGTCGGGGTAGAGGGTTACATCGAATCGGCGGCCATGGGAATTATTGCGGGTATCAATGCGGCGAGGGCCGCCATGTGCGAAGCCCCCATAGTCCCGTCCCCTGAGACTGCAACAGGCTCCCTCCTCAGATATATATCGGACGGGGGTATCAAGAACTTTCAGCCGATGAACATAAATTTCGGGCTATTCCCCCCTCCCGGAGAAAAAATCCCGAAATCCCGGAAGAAAAGTTACATTGCGGAAAGGGCCCTGGGAGCCATGTCCCGGTTCTGCCCGTTCAGGTCGCGATCGGTTTAAACGAATATCGGCTCTAACCGGAGTGGTTTTTCACACTTTAAAGTCACGGTATAAATATAGGAAATACCTAATCATTTATACTTGACAATTCACCCAAAGTGGTCTAATTTTTAAACTATGTTGCAGAATAAAGCTGAAGTGAGTCTTCCTGATAAGATATATTTCCGGATCGGGGAAGTAAGTGATTTTACCGGGATCAAGCCCTATGTGCTGAGGTACTGGGAGAGCGAGTTCGAAGAGATAACCCCGATCAGGAGAAAGTCGCAGAGGCTCTATGACCGTGAGGCCATACATACGATAGTTAAAATTAAAAATATGCTTTATGAGCAGAGTTTTACGATAGCCGGCGCCAAGAAGAAGCTTAAAGAAGAAGCC
>DATIET010000069.1:0-6131 GCA_035455615.1 Thermodesulfobacteriota bacterium | reverse complement strand
CTTTTTTACAATACGGCGGGTAAACAAAATGTATAACTTATAAATTGACATAAAGCAATAGTTTCATTATATTATCAACCGCTCACTGCCATGCCCTCTAAAAAGGAAAAATACGATTGCATAGTAATAGGATCCGGCCCCGGCGGGTCTCCGTTCGCATGGAAACTGGCGTCGAAAGGCATGAACGTGCTTTTACTCGAGGCGGGCCCGCGTTACGATCCCTACAAGAGCTATGCGCTCGATGAAGACGACTGGGAAGTTAAGGGGTTCCCCGAAATCAAACGGATTAAGTATACATTCGGCAAAAAACAGCCCCTCGATGCAAATTATGAGAATCTGAAGTCCTGGAACAAAGCCTCCGGGAAGTTGAACCCCACCAAGGAAAGGAGATATTTAAAATACCATCAGGTCTCGGGAATAGGCGGTACGACGCTCCATTTCCAGGGTGAGGCTCACAGGCTCAACGAGAATGCGTTCCGCATGAAGAGCCTTTACGGCGTGGCCGTGGACTGGCCGATCGGGTACAAAGATCTGGAGCCGTACTACACCGAGGCGGAAGGTATTCTTGGGGTCGCGGGTCCTGCAAAAACCCCCGGCCGCCCCAGGAGCAAGCCCTATCCGTTGAAACCGCACAAGTTGAGTTATGCGAGCAAGATAATCGAGAAAGCCTGCAGCAAGCAGGGGATCGACCTCATACCGAATTCTGTCGCCATTCTGTCCGAGCCTTACCGTGACGCTCCCCCGTGTAATTATTGTAACGGCTGTGTCTGGGGTTGTCCCCGAAAGGACAAGGGCAGTGTGGACGTGACTTTTATCCCCCTTGTTGAGAAGACCGGCACCTGCGAGATACGCGATAACGTCTACGTTACCCGCGTACAAATCGAGAATAAGGGCGGTAAAAAAAGAGCGAAGGGAGTAGTGTATTACGACAGGAGCGGGAAAGAGCAATTCGTTAGCGGCGATTATATCGCGGTAGCCTGCGGAGCCGTTGAGACTCCGAGGCTTCTGTTGAATTCAGAGATCAACGTTAACGGGCTCGTCGGGAAGAATTTTATGGAGACGACTTTTTCCGAAACCGTGGCGATGCATCCCGAAAGGACGGATTCATACCGCGGTATACCGATGGACAGTATTGTATGGAAATGGAACACACCCGACCCCAAGAGGGGTTTCCCCGGAGGACTCAGAATGTTCCCTACTGCCGGCAGCGCGTTAGGACCTGTGAATTATTCCCTGCGCTATTTCGAGGGCTGGGGCGAAAATTACGTTAAAGAAATCGAGAAGTGGTTCGGGCATGCGATTGCGGTGGGCGGGATCGCCGAGTTCTTCCCTAACAAAGACACATTCGTAACCTTGGACCCTAACGTAAAAGATCAATACAAGACTCCGGTTGCCAGAATTCAATCGTTTTTGGGAGAGCCGGAATTAAAGACGCTCGAATTCATTTCAAAAAAGTCGAAAGAGATTTTAGATTCCAGCGGCGCTAAAGAGATAGTCGAAGAAATCTCATCGTACGATTTCTTTTCAGCCACCCACGTCTTCGGGACATGTCGTATGGGAAATGACGATGAGACCTCCGTCGTGAATTCTTCTCAGAGGGTCCACGGCATTCCCAATCTACTGGTGACCGATGCCAGCGTATTCCCAACATCAGGAGGAGGGGAAGCTCCCTCTCTCACGATAGAGGCTTTGAGTTTACGGGCAGCCGACCTTCTGTTGAAAGACATCAAGAAAGGTTGAATATCTTTTGATTCGATTCGGATCCAGGCTAAATTTCATCATACTCCTTGGCATAACGGTTCTGGCCCCGGTCAATCAGGGGGCATTTGCCGAGGATATCCCGGAATTTGTCGATTTACGGAAGGAGTCGGGGATATACATCGGGGGTCCTCTCGGTCATGTCGCGGTTTGGGGTGACTATAACGGCGACGGCTGGCAGGACATCATCCTCTCCAGCATCAGCATGAGAAGCCAGGTGAAATCCAAGAGCAATAAAAAGAGCGGGGACGCCGGGGATAAGGTGAAGACGGAGTCGAATGATAACCTGCTGCTATTCACGAGCGCTAAGGGCGAATCATTTAGCGAGACATCGGTGGAAGCGGTGCTCCCGGACCTGAAAGCTAGAGCGGCTTCCTGGGCGGATTACGATAACGATGGATATCTGGACCTGGCCCTGATAACGGTCATGGCCGGTCAACCGCCGGTGCTGTTAAAGAATTCAAAGAGATTTTCATTCACGGATGTTTCGAGAAAGGCGGGGCTGACTATAACAGGTCCGAACCCGAACCAGGTTTTATGGGTCGATTTCGATAATGACGGATCGGTCGACCTGTTTCAGGCCGGCACAGGGGGGTCGCTCCTCTACCGTAATGACGGCAAAGGGCACTTTAAGGAAGTGTCGGGTCCGGCTGGGCTGGGTGTCAAGTCCAAGACGAACGGGGCGGTCTGGTTCGATTCCAATAACGACGGTCTCCAGGACCTCTTTCTGGCAAATACGGGTACGAATGTGTTTTATGTAAACGATGGTGACGGCACTTTTACCGATTACACGGAAAAATCCGGACTGTCGGGTGACCCTTCATGGAGAAGTACATCGGCCTGCACGGGTGATTATAACGGTGACGGATTTTTCGACCTCTATGTTACGAATATGGGACGATTGAGCAGAAACGCGCTTTACAGGAACAACGGAGACGGAACCTTTACGGACGTTACCGCCGATACCGGGACAGCGGATGCGGGGGACGGCAGGACTTGTGCCTGGGCCGACATCGACGCCGACGGCGACTTGGACCTCTTCACCACTAACCATATCCGTCCTAACAAGCTGTTCCGCAATTCGGGCAAGGGGGCCTTCGTGGATATTGCGCCGAGGTCGGGTGTCCACTCCCCTAAAGACATATTTTCCGCAACGTGGGCGGATTACGACCGTGACGGTTATATCGATGTAGCTCTTAACGGCCACGCGGGTGTAGCGCTTATGAAAAATAAAGGCAACTCCAATAACTCTATTACGCTCAAACTGGAAGGCGATGGTAAAAAAAGCAACAGGTCGGCAATCGGGACCCGGGTGGAGGTCTCAGTTCCGGGGGGTGATCAGATACGAGAGGTATCCGGCGGCAGGGGATGCTGTGAGCAGGACATGCTGCCCCTCTATTTCGGCCTTGGCACAAACGATGCCGCTGATATAGATATTACATGGCCCAGCGGCAAGGTTTGTTCGTTCAAAGGGATCACCGTCGATAAGGTCAGAGAGTATACGATCAGTGAAATAAAATGCGGAATCAACCCGTCGAGCTAATGTCCGGCCCGGCGTTTACCTGAACATATGAAAGAAGAGACGAAAGCAGGATTTTCCCTTACTGTGGTCCTTCCCGCTCATAACGAAGAGGGCAACATCAGGAATACTGTGGACAACTGCGTTTCTTACCTCGAAAAGAATATCGGCGATTATGAAGTCGTGGTGGTGAACGACGGTTCGTCGGACAGGACGGGGGAGATAGTAGCGGAGATTTCTTCGTCCAATCCCAATGTAGTGCTCGTCAATCACGAAATCAACAAGGGATACGGGTCCGCGCTCAGGAGCGGTTTTGATAAGGCGTCTAAAGACTATATTTTCTTTATGGATAGCGACGGGCAGTTCGATATTAACGACCTCGGCCGGCTTACTCCGCATGCGGGCGCGGATACGGCGGTAATCGGTTACCGGGAAGACAGGGCTGATTCTTATATAAGGTCACTGAATGCCTGGCTATATAGCCTCTATATATATTTTATATTCGGCCTGAGGGTCAGGGATATGGACTGTGCCTTCAAGATTTTTCCCGGGAGTGCATACAGGGCCGTCAGACCGATCAAATCCGAAGGTGCGCTATTCAGCGCCGAATTCCTGATAAAGCTGAAGCGCGAGGGCTTCTCGTTCAAGGAAGTGCCCGTCAGACATTTCCCCCGCATTTTCGGCTCTCAAACCGGAGCGAATATACGGGTAATAATGAAAATGTTCAAGGAATCGTGGGAACTCAGAAATGAACTCAGGGACAGCTGAAAAACGGGGATTCTTGGGGGATCCGTATGTTCGTTTCATCCTGATTCTCGTTTTCGGACTCATACTCCGAATTTTCCTCTCCCAGTTTCTCACGTACAGGTCTGATTTTGGCGCATGGATCGGATGGGGAAGCCAGATTTCATCGGTGGGGTTCGGTGATTTCTATGAAAGACACTGGTGCGACTACATGCCCGGTTACCTCTACGTGCTCTGGATGCTCGACAATATTCACCGGGCCCTCCCCGGGCTCTCGGTCGATATTCTTTTCAAGCTGCCCGCGAACCTTGCCGACTTTGGTATCTCGATACTCATATTTTATTCTCTCAAGCTGATCACCTCCGACAAAAACGCGATGATAGCATCGGTCGTGTATTTTTTTAACCCGGCGTCGCTGGCGAATTCCACCTTTTGGGGTCAGGTCGACTCATTTCACGCCCTGCCGATATTACTCTCCGTTTATCTCGGTCTCAGGCAAAAATTCATACTTTCAGGCGTGTTTGCCTCGCTTGCATTCATGATCAAGCCTCAGAGTTTGGTTATTTTCCCGCTTATAGGCTTCCTTGCGCTGATACCGATAATTAAAACAGGATACAAGCCCACGATAAGGTCACTGTTGCCGTCACTCGAGCTCGCCCTGACGATTGTGATTACGGCCGCGATCGTCACTCTTCCTTTCATTTGGGAGGATATCTATTCGGTCTCCGATTTGATTACCGGGGCAGTCGATCTGATAGTTGAAAGGTTCAGCACGGCGTACGGGCAATACACGGCAACGTCCCTGAACGCTTTTAATTTCTGGGGCGCCGTTGCGATGTGGCAGAACGACGACACGAAGTTCCTGGGTATTTCCTACAGGAATATCGGGACGATGATTTTCGGCACGGTTTATGCGCTTTTATTCGTACTGCTGATCAGATACGCCGCCGCCGCGAAGAATAATAAAATCGAAGTCTACGGTTATTATATATTCGAGGCGATTATGCTTGTTCTTTTTACCCTTTTTCTCTTCGTTACCCGCGCTCATGAGAGGCATCTTCTGCCCATGATCGTGTTCTTCACATTAATTACATTTCGGACTTGGATATTTTGGTATTTATATGCTATTGTCTCCGTTATTTATGTGCTTAACATGGTATATTCCTACATCCAGCTTACAACCTTATATGCGGGGATACCCCGGGATTATTCGGACTATTTTATTCCGGGTATGTTTTTCTTATACCTGATTGCGTATATCATAGTGCTTTTGAGTTTTGTTGTAACTACGTCGAAATATAAGAATAAATTTGATACGCTTTACCCCCGGACCCCATAAGAGCCAACTATATGCCGCAGCAGTCTTTTATAATGAGATATAAAACGGAGCTCCTCCTTGCACTGATACTTTTATTTTGTTTCGGCATAAGACTATACCGTCTGGAAATCCCGGAGAGTTACTACTTTGACGAAGTCTATTTCGCCTTCACTGCGCAGGAAATGGCGAAAGGGAACAGGGCCGCCTGGGAGAGCACCCATGAGGCCCCGGAAGACCTCGCTTACGAGTGGACTCATCCGCCGCTCGGGAAAGAGATAACCGCGCTCGGTATCCTGATTTTCGGGGACAACACTTTCGGGTGGAGATTTTTTCAATCCGTATTCGGGGCGCTCGGGGCTTTGTTTATCTACTTCCTCGGAAAAGAGCTCTTCAACAGCAAATCCGCCGGTATTATCGCCTCCCTTCTCTACAGCTTCGAATCTTTTGTATTCGTATTGAGCCGGATTACGATGGTCGATATCTTTATCGCGGAGTTCCTGATCCTCGCGTCCCTTTTCATTGTCAAATATGCCAGGACCAGGCGGAGCTCATACCTAATGCTGGCAGGGTTTTTTTGCGGAGCGGGAATGTCGGTTAAGTGGAGCGGCGTCTATATTACAGAGTTCCTCGGGGGCGTAGCACTCTTTCTGATGTACTATTTCGAGGTATATACCACGGCTGCGCGCGATAAGGATTTTATCGCCTCGCTGTTAAAGATCATCCCGAGAATGGCGCTCGCCTTTATCGTAATTCCGCTGCTTGTGTACGTGGCTTCGTATACACCCTATTTCT
>DATIET010000068.1:0-2264 GCA_035455615.1 Thermodesulfobacteriota bacterium | reverse complement strand
AAGTGGGGCGGGACATCAGCCGCGCTCTCGCATCTCATCACCAGGAAGACCGACGATTATTACGTATCTCCGGGCAGGTTTGTCAGGGCCGCTACTTCAAAAGCGCGTCAGTTCCGCCCAGGAGCTTGACCCAGTCCGCCATCTCCCTCATCCCCTCGTCCAAATCGACCGAGGGCTCGTACCCGAGCTCCCGCCTCGCTTTCTCTATCGAGTAGCTCCTGCTCCCGGCCAGCGCGGCCACGGCGAACCTCGTAAGCACGGGGGGCTTCTTCGACTTCCCCGCCCTGTATATGAGCTCCATGAGCGCGGCCGCCGAGTAGGCGAGCTTATACGGTACGGAGAATCCCGGTGTCCACTCAATTCCCGCGGCCCTGAGCTGTTTCTTCAGAAACTCCATGTAGCTTATTTTGACCCCGTCGTTAATGAAATAGATATTACCCGTGGCCTTGCCCTTTACCGCGGCCAGCAGGAGCGCGCGGGCGAGGTTCGACACGTGGCAAGGAGTGACAGTCCTCTCGCCGCTCCCCATCGGGTGGAGTATCCCCTTTCGTGCTGCGGCGGCGATGCGGGGGAGTATGACGGTATCCCCGGCGCCCCAGACGTTAGAGGGCCTGATGACCGCCGTTTCGAGACGGTTTCCCTTATTGAATCCGAGGACCAGCCTTTCGGCGTCGGCCTTGGACTCGTTGTAATAATCGTTGTATCTGTCCCTGTACGGATAGGTCTCGTCGATGTCGTTCAGATTGTGGACGCTCCAGAAGTCCGATTTCCATACGACTGTCGAGGAGCTCATGTGGACGAACCTCTTCACTCCGGACTTCACGGACGCTTCGAGGAGGGTCCTTGTCGCATCTACATTAAATCTTCGGAACTCACGCCTCTCTCCCCAGTCGGAAACGAGCGCCGCGAGGTGGAACACCACGTCCCCGCCCTCGGGCAGCCTTCTCAGGCTATCACTGTCCCCGAGGTCTCCGTGGCAGAGCTCGGCTCCGAGCTCTTTCAGCATCTTTACGTTGCTCGTATCCCGGACGAGGCACTTCACCCGGTGCCCCTTGGCGACGAGCTCTTCGACGAGCCTCCCTCCGATGAACCCCGTTCCCCCCGTGACGACGGCTCTCATTCCTGCTCGTTCCCGTTAATTTTCGAGACCATGCTGACTAATATACTTCCAAAGGGAGCAAACAGTCAAAAGGACACGGCCGACGTAGCCTATTATCCTCCGAAGCTTTTGCGTAGAAAGAAGGCAAAGTCGGGAGGGGGTTCTGTTCAGGTATGACCCGGCTTCAGGTCCTACAGCTTTTTCAAAAAGAAAAAGCCGCATTAACGCATCGATGACGATGCCCTAATGCGGCTGGTATGGGGTGTCGGAACTTCGTTTTCGTTATTGCGGGCTTGCGAGCCAGTTTTCCATCCACACCTTCGTCTTCTCGGCGAGCTCCCTGGACGAGGTCGTGGAAACCCTGTTCTCGTTCAGAAATACCCCCCAGTACGTTATAGGCGCGTGAGACCTCTTTATATGGAGGTTTCTATCCGAACCCACGGCTTCAGGCGCGCAATCGCATGACGGATCGAAAGTATAAGGCACTATCTTTATGTCCATTAACCTCTACCTCCTTTTTAAATTTGCAACGCTACTTGCAGCCTATATTGCATACATTATAAACCACCTGATATTGTATGCAAGTAGCATGCCAATAATTATAATAATTATCAAGCGTGTGATTTCAAGGGCTTACGCCGACGTATTTTTCTAGTTTTTAAAATCATACGGGAAAACAAGCACAAATATCGTCATATCGGGCTTGAAATACAGGCATCCGGACGGATGCGCCCGACATCATTGACTAATTTCGGCTGTGTTTGACAAGGGCCCACTTATAGTAGAAAATTCTCCATTTATTCCACGGAGGTAAGCAAATTGCTTCTACCAAAAAAAGCTTTTATAACCAAAGGGGTAGGCAGACACAAAGAGAAGCTCACGAGCTTCGAAATGGCCCTCAGGGACGCAGGGATAGCCGCGTATAACCTGGTAAAAGTATCGAGTATATTCCCGCCCAACTGCAAGCTCATATCGCGTACGAACGGCCTCAAGTACCTGAGCCCGGGACAGATCGTCCACGTCGTTATGAGCGAGAACGCGACCAACGAGCCCAACAGGCTCGTGGCCTCCGCCACCGGCATAGCGATACCGAAAGACCCCGACCGCCACGGATACATATCAGAGCACCACAGCTTCGGCCAGAACGACACGATAGCCGGGGAAT
>DATIET010000067.1:0-6147 GCA_035455615.1 Thermodesulfobacteriota bacterium | reverse complement strand
AAAGAGATAAAAAACCGACCCGAAGATATCGTTGAACATGGTGAGGAAAGGGCCCGACGCCGCTGCGGGGTCGAACTTGAACTTGTGCAGCAATAAGGGGGCCGCGACCCCTATGAAGGAAGTTGCAATGGTAGCCGAGACCATCGCGATCAATACTGCTAGGGCTATCTTGATCACCTCCGGCTGGTCGTAGCTTATGAGGCCCCCTATCAGCGCGGCGATAATCCCGCATATGATCCCTAGCGATATACCCACTTTCACTTCCGAGAGAATAATTCTGAGTATGTGTCTTATATTTATCGTCCCCATGCCGAGGCTCCTGATGATTATAGTCGTCGTTTGAAGCCCTACATTCCCGCCTGTCGCCATTATCGCCGGCATGAATGCCGCCAGTATTGCTACCTGCTTGAGAGTCGGCTCGAACGCGTAAACGATTATGAATGCAATGAACAATTCGCCTATCAGGGTCATCAGCAGCCACGGCGTGCGGAGCGCGATCCTCGTCCGGGTAGGCGTATACAACGGGTGCAGCGTTTCTCCCACGCCGGCCATCTGCAGGATGTCCTCGGAGGCCTCTTCGGTAACGACGTCCATTACGTCGTCGGCCGTAATCCTTCCCAGGAGCACCCCTCTCCGGTCGACGACAGGGATCGACAGTATGCCGTACTTCTGGAAGATCTTCGCGACTTCTTCCTGATCCATGTAGGGTGTCGCCTTATTCTCTATAGGCTCCATTATATTCGTAACGCTCGAACCCGGGGTGGCGAGCACGAGCCTGCTCAGGGATATCTGCCCGAGGAGCCTGTCGTCCTCGTCAGTTACGTATATAAGGTAAAAGTCCTCTATTTCGTCTGCAATGAGCCTGATCCAGTTGATCGTATCCCGGACCGTGAATTTTTCCGAGACCTTCACGAGCTCGGTCTGCATGATACCGCCGGCGGAATCGTCCGGGTATTTGAGGAGCGGCTCCAGGTCCCTCAGATCCTCCGGGTCCATCCTGGCCATCACGTCGCTCGCGGTCTGCTCGGGCAGCTCCCCTATCAGGTCTGCCGCGTCGTCGGAGTCCATCTCTTCGACAATCTCCGCGATCTTCTCCGGGTCGAGCTCGCCCAGTATTTCCTCCCTCTGCTCGGGGCCGAGCTCGAGGATGACCTCGGAGGCCGTGTCCGTGTCGAGGGCTTCGAGGACTCTCTGGTGGTCTTCGGGTTCAAGGGTCTGGAGTATGCCGGCTATCTCGGAGGGATGGACCTCGGCAAGGAGGCCTTTGATCTCCTGGATCTTGCCCTCGTGGAGACTGCTGGATATTTTTTCGGCGAGTTCGGGTCTCGGCACGATTTTCTCCGCCCCGTTGGAATAGAGGGTTAGTGTATAGAAGAGGGAGTAAAAGTAAAGTAGAATGAAGCCTACCCGGAGTAAAGTCAGAGCATACAATGGACGTAATAAGGAACTTCGCGAATTTTATCAAGTTCGAGCACACGCTTTTTTCGCTCCCGCTGATTTTTGCGGGCGCTTTTCTGGCCTGGGGAGGCATCCCCGAGCTCCACTTGATCGTCCTTATTGTACTGGCGGGCACGGGTGCAAGGACCGCCGCCCTCGCTCTCAACCGTATAATCGACAGAAAGATGGACAGTCTCAATCCGAGGACCGACGGCAGGGAGCTGCCGTCGGGCAAGATAAGCCTCATCTCCGCTCTCGGTATCACCGCAGCGGGTATGATCCTCTACTTCGTCTCGGCTTATTTCATATGCGAGCTCGTCTTCTATCTCTCACCTATACCGATAATCGTGTTTATCGTTTATCCGCTGATGAAGCGGTTCACTCCTCTCTGCCATTTCGGCGTGGGGCTCGGCCTCGCCCTCGCCCCCCTCGGCGGATGGGTCGCGGTCACCTGCTCTTTATCGAGAATATTCCCCGGGATAATGCTCTCATTGTTCACCTTCTTCTGGGTATCGGGTTTCGACATCATCTACGCCACGCTCGACGAAGAGTTCGACAGGAAGAGCGGCGTGCGCTCAATGGTCTCGGTTTACGGTAAAGAGACGGGACTCTATATAGCGGGCCTGCTGCACTACGCCGCGTTCTTCTGCATAGCGTTCATTTACTTCTTTATGTTCAAGACGATCGCGGCAGGGGCGCTTCTCGCCGTCATCGGTTTTCTGCTCTATCTGGAGCACAAAAAGTCGGAGAACGTCGACCTTGCGTTCTTCAAGATCAATATCGCAGCGGGCCTCGCCGTCTTCCTTTTTATCCTCTCTGGGATATACTTACCGTAATGCGGACTATTGTCGGAATTACGGGCGCTTCCGGGGTGGCTTACGGCGTCGATTTCCTGAGAAGGTGCCCCGAGGACAAGTTCCTTATAGCGAGCAAGTGGGGGAAGAGGGTGCTCCACGAGGAGCTCGGTCTCAAGGTGGAGGAGCTAAGGCCCTGGGTCAGGGATATCTACAACGATTCCGACCTCGCGGCCCCGTTTTCGTCTGGCAGCAACCACTTCGACTCATTGGTCATCATTCCCTGCTCGATCTCCACTCTGGCGAAGATAGCGAACGGCATCGCCGATACGCTCATCACGAGGATAGCGCAGGTCGCGCTCAAGGAGAGAAGGAGGCTCGTAATAGCCCTCAGGGAGACCCCGTTGAGCTCGATCGCTCTTGAGAACGCGCTCAAGCTCTCGAGGGAAGGGGCAGTAATAATGCCCATAAGCCCGCCCCATTATTTAAAAGTGAACACCGTCAACGAGCTGATCGAAGGCTATGTCGACAAGGTTCTGAATATAATCGGTGTGGGAGCCGGGAACGGCTGGAAGCACGAAGAGCTCGATTAGGCCGGATACCAGTTCCGGGTATATTTCCGGGGCTTGTAAGCTCACGATTAATCTTGATAATAAACATCAACTGTGGCCTGAAATAACCTGTCTTTACAGCAAATAATAGATTCCGGATTGAAAAAATGGCGAAAAAGCAGTTCTACGACCTGCAGGAATACATAAGCTATCTCGAAGCGATAGGGGACCTCGTGCGCATAAAGGCGGAGGTCGACCCGATACTCGAAATTACGGAGATTTCCTCGCGTGTTATCAGGGAAAGGGGCCCGGCCCTCATATTCGAGAACGTCAGGGGCGCGGCGTACCCGCTCGCGATAAACCTTTTCGGGACTGAAGAGAGGGTCGACTTGGCATTGGGTAGAAAGCCCAGGGACGTGGGGGAAGAGCTCGTCGAGTTGTTTCATAAGGTGAATCCCCCTTCATTGAAATCCTTTTTCTCGGTCCTTCCAAAGGCGTACGATCTCCTGTCCATGAGGACGAAGGCCGTCAAATCGGGCGCGTCGCAGGATGTGGAGGAGCGCCCTGATCTATCAAAGCTGCCGATCATAAAGTGCTGGCCGCTCGACGGCGGGAGGTTCATCACATTGGGGCTGGTCCTCACGGAGGACCCTGTAACACGGAGAAGGAACCTCGGCATTTACAGGCTCCAGATATACGATGAAAAAACGACGGGCATGCATTGGCACCCTCACAAGGGCGGAGCCGCCCATTACCACGAAGCCGGGAAGCTCGGCAGGGGCCTCGAGGCTGCGGTGGTGCTCGGGGGGGACCCGAAGATGATATTTACCGCCATTGCCCCTCTGCCTGAGGGCATGGACGAGCTCGCATTCGCAAGCTATTTAAGAGGCAAGCCCATCCCCATGGTGAAGGGCAAGAGTATTTCCCTCCCCGTCCCCGCAAATGCCGAATTCGTCATCGAAGGCGTCGTCCCCCAGAATGAACTCCGGGTCGAAGGCCCGTTCGGAGACCACTTCGGGCATTATTCGATGGAGGCCGATTTCCCGGTATTCCACGTGAACGAGATTACGCACAGGGTGGACCCTGTCTTCCCAGCGACCGTCGTGGGCAAGCCGCCTAAGGAGGACATATTCCTGGGCATGGCCGCGGCCGACATGTTCTCGCCCCTTGCGAGGATAATCCACCCGGAGGTGAAGGACATGTGGGCCTATCCCGAAGCCGGGTTCCACAACCTCCTCGTCGTCTCGGTCGACGAGCGTTATCCCAAAAACGGCATCAAGGCGATGCTCGCGCTCTGGGGCACGGGTCAGCTCCTCCTGACGAAGGTCATGATCACTGTTTCAAGCGACGTCGATCCCCGCGACTGGAAAGCCGTGCTCACGGAGATTGGCGGGAACTTCGACCCGAACGAGGACTTCCTCATGATCCCCTGGGCCCCGCTCGATACGCTCGACTTCACGAGCGGGAAGCTCAACGTCGGGAGCAAGATGGGAATAAACGCGGTGCGAAAGAGAGAGGGCGGGAAGAATAAACGTAAAGCGCCCGAGCGCGTACCCGACCCGAGGGAGAAACATAAAGAAATACTCGACTGGAGGCTCCTGCCGGGCGGCATACTGGCGATCAAGCTCGAAAAGAACCCGAAGGATGTACTGAGAAGAATGTTCGAAACGCCGGGGTATGAAGAAGTGAGGATAATCGCCGCCGTGAGCCCGGATATAGACGTCCACGACGACACGGAGCTCATTTGGGGTATATTTACCAGATTCGACCCGTATCTCGACGTGATATTCGAGCGGACCGAGTTGAGAGGCTCGGCAGTCGTCTACGGCGGCAGGATGGGGATAGATGCAACCATAAAAAGCTGGTATCCTCTTGTAATCGAGATGTCGGAGGACGTGAGGGACAAGGTAGCCGAAAGATGGAAAGAATACTGGATGAAGTAGAAAAGCTGTGTTTCGACAAGGCGCTATTCCCGATACTGAGTAAGGTCGCGGACGGCGGGCGTCTTTCTTTCGACGACGGCCTTACCGTTATGAAAACCGCCGATCTCAACACCGTGGGCATGCTTGCCGATTACGTGAAGAGGAAGAGGGCAGGGGACAAGGTCTATTTCGTTGTTAACAGGCACGTGAACCCTACGAATATTTGCGCCATATCGTGCAAGTTCTGCGCATTCGGCACGACGAAGAAATCAGCAAACGCGTACGAGCTCACGCACGAGCAGATACTTTCGCTCTTGAGCGACGACATACGCGAAGTGCATATAGTGGGCGGCCTCCACCCCGACTGGAAGTTCCAGGACTACCTCGACATCGTAAAGCTCGTCAAGGGCCATTACCCGAAGACGCACGTGAAGGCCTTCACGGCAGTGGAGATAGACTGGTTCACCGAGATCAGCGGCATGAGTCTCGAAGGGGTGCTCGAAACGCTGAAGGAGGCCGGGGTAGACGCGCTCACGGGCGGAGGGGCCGAGATACTCCACCCCGATGTGAGGAAGAAGATATGCGCGCCCAAGACCATTGCCACGAGGTGGGAGGAGATACACGCTCTCGCGCACAGGATGGGGATACCCACCAACGCGACTATCCTCTACGGTCATATAGAAGAGCCCTTCCACGTGGTCGACCATTACGAGAGGCTGAGAAGAATAGAGGACGAATCGCCCGGGTTCTTCGCGTTTATACCCGTACTGTTCCAGCCTGAGAACACGGGGTTGAAGAAGCAGGTGAAATTCGTCCCGGCGTCGTACGATTTAAAAATACACGCGCTCGCGAGGCTCTACCTCGACAACTTCCCTCACATCAAGTCCTACTGGATAACGCTCGGGGAGAAGATGGCGCAGGTCGCGCTCCATTACGGGTGCAGCGACGCAGACGGCACGATAATGCGGGAGAAGATAATCCACGACGCGGGCGCGCCTTCGGAGCTCGGCCACACGCGCGACTTCATGGTCAACATGATAAAGAACGCGGGCTTCATCCCGGTCGAGCGTGATGCCCTATATAATGAAGTCAGGGTTTATAATTAGCCTCCGTTCCAAACTCGCTTTGTCTATTGTTTCCATATCCGACATTGCCCGCAACCGTTTCGGGAAAGACAATATTATTTTCTTCTTTGTCTGGATACAAAGAAGCAAAAATCACACACGTAGTGTGGATTATGAAGAGACTGTACACGCACATAGTGCGATTTACGAAAGACGGCTAAAAATCTTATGTTGAAGCTAAAATCTTTCAATTGGAAAGCTGAAAGATTTTTACGCTGGACACATAGTGTCCATTTTACGGTTGCTAATTGACGTCTGGGGCTTAAGCCACTCACAGTACAAATTTAGCGGAAGCGGTGGTTAGAGACCGTATGCACGC
>DATIET010000066.1:0-7339 GCA_035455615.1 Thermodesulfobacteriota bacterium | reverse complement strand
CTAAACGGCGGGAAGACCAGGGCCGTCAGGATCGAAGGCTTCGACGCCGTAATGTCCGATTTTGAAGACGCCTCTATCGGCGGCTGCTACTCGGGCAAGTCCTGTTTTTTCGTCGCTGACATCGGTGACAACGGTAAAAGGAGGAGGTTCGTCCGGATAATAGTAGTCGAAGAGGTTGAGAATTACGGCAGCTCGGCCGTCCCGCTTAAAATATTGAGGCTCGCATACCCCGACCGTCCCCATAACGCCGAGGGCATGGCTATACATCCTAACGGCGATATTTACATATTCACGAAAGAGGAAGACGTCGATAACAGGGAGTCGTTCCCGGCGGAGCTCTACAAAATAGGAAAGAAAAAATGGGAAAACGCCGGTGACGAAGTGCTGAAACTCGAACACGCCGGGGAGCTCGACCTCCCGCGTCTCGGCGGTTCTGATTCCTCGTTCGGTAGCGTCATTACATCGTTCGATATAGCGCCCGACGGCAAGACCTTCCTCCTGCTCACCTACGAGGACGCTTACGAGTTCGATATCGACCTCTCGTTATCGGGGCTTAAGTCGTCTGACCGGCTTGTCAGGGATAAGGATTATAAAGTCATCCCATTAAAGTCTCTCCCTCAGCAGGAAAGCATTTCGTATGTCGAAGAGGGCAGGGGCTTCATATACGATTCGGAATACCATGTCTTCGATGTCCCCATTATGAAGGTCGAGTGTCTCGAAGGAAGATAGCGGATACGCGCTCAGTCTAATAAAAATGCGATAATGACGGGCGTGGTCACGACGGAGATCAGAGTTCCCGCGAGTATGATAGACGCCACCCTCTCCGAATCCTGGTTGTATTTTTCCGCCAGGACAAAATTGAATATCGCGGGCGGCATGGCGGACTGAAGGATCACGACCTTTGACGCGACGCCGTCGAGCTTGAAAACCGAGACTGTCAGCATGCCCAGAATGACCCCGAAGATTATCCTCATCCCCCCGACAAGGAACGATTTGCTCACGTCGGTGAGGGCGACCTCCGATAATTTATACCCGAGCGCGAATATCATCGTCGGTATGCTCGCCTCGCCCAGGAGGTCGAACGCCCTCGACACCGCGACAGGCATCGTCCACCCCGAAACGCTCAGCAGCCCCCCGGCAATAGCCGAATAAACGAGCGGGAGCCTGAATATCTCGAATGGGCTTTCGTCGTAGTTGAGTATCAATATGCCGAGCGTGTAGTGGAGTATCGTGGTCGAGACCATGTAGAGTATCGCCACGTTGAAACCGGTCTCGCCGAAAGCGAAGAGCACGAGCGGAAGGCCCATGTTCCCGGTATTCGCGAAGAGCGCGGGGGGCAGATAGACCTTGACCGGCAGCTTGAGGGCCCTCAGTATCCCGAGGCAGAGGACGAGCGATACGCCTATGATTATGCATACCGAAATGAACACCTTTCCCGCCAGGTACAGGTCGATGGAATCCCTCGAAAGGGAGGATATTATGAGCGCCGGGGTGGCGAGGTATATCACGAAGTCGTTTATCGGAGTGAGGTCTATCTTTTTCCATTTCCCGAAAAGATAGCCCGCGAGGGCGATGAGGAATACCGGCAGGACTACGTCAATTATTTCGCTGATTATGGCTCTTCATCTCCCATGTGTAAGGAACGGGCTCGGTCAGGCTCTTAATTTTACGCAGGAAAAACGAATTAACAAAGACTCACGGGACTGTATTTAACGGCCGGAGGGGTTATTCAAGGTCTCTCGCGGCGCTTACCATCTGACGACGGCCGCGCCCCATGTAAAGCCCGCGCCGAATACTGATATTAATATCGTATCCCCTTCCTTGACCCTTCCCGATCTCACCGCTTCGTCGAGCGCAAGCGGGACCGATGCCGAAGAGGTGTTGCCGTACCTGTCCAGGTTACTGAATACCTTCTCTTCCGGTAGCCCTACACGTTTTCTGACCGCCTCCAGGATCCTGTAATTCGCCTGGTGGGGTATGAAGAGGTCGATCTCTTCGGGCGTGATATCGGCCCTTTTTATCGCTTCGAGGGAAGAAGACTCGAGCGCCTTTACCGCCTCCTTAAAAACCTCTTTTCCCTTCATCTTGAGGAAGTGGTCCCTGTTATTTATGCTTGCCTCGCTCGGGGGTATGCGCGATCCCCCTCCGGGCATATATAATAGCTCCCACTCGTCCCCGTTCGCCCCGAGGCATGTAGACAGGATTCCAGGCGTTTCGGATGCCGATATGACAGCCGCCCCCGCGCCGTCCCCGAAGAGGATGCAGGTCGTTCTATCCTGGAAGTCCGTGATCTTGGAAAGTGTTTCGGCTCCTATGACGAGGAGTTTCTTTGCGTCTCCGCCGCTTATTATCCCCTTCCCCGCCTGAAGCGCGTATAAGAATCCGGAGCATCCTGCGAGGAGGTCGAATGCAAACGCTTTTTTGGCGCCGAGACGGCTCTGGAGGATGCAAGCCGTCGAGGGAAAGAGATAATCGGGCGTGACGGTGCCTACGATAATCCCGTCCAGGTCCCGCGCGTCCACTCCCGAGCTCTCGAGGGCCTTAAGCGATGCCTCATATGCGATGTCGGAAGTCGCCACGTCAGGCTCGGCTACCCTTCGTTCGCGTATCCCCGTCCTTGTCTGGATCCACTCGTCCGACGTATCGACGAGCTTTTCGAGTTCGAGATTGGTCAATATTCTATCAGGCGCATATGATCCGGTGCCTAAGAACCTAACAAAACTCAAATTTATCTTTCTCCTTGCCTCGTTGTGGGGAATAGTATCAGGGAAGGGGCATATTTGTCAAACTACCGCCGGCCTTCGTCAAGAGAGACCTCAATTCATGAGCTTGCCGCTCCGGGATCTCCGTGCGTATAACAAACTCGACACCGGAATCATATAAAATTATGTCGAACCGCTTGTCGCCGCACATTTTTCTGAGAATTTCCATTTCATCAGCGGATTCCGTGCTGAAGAAATATTCATAACGGAACGATCTCCCGCCCTTTGCTTCCAGGTTCAGGTAGAATGCCAGCGAAGGGAATTCGGGCCTCTCGATGAGCTCGAATTCGACCGTAATTGCTTGGAATTCCTTCATTATTTGGATATCGTCGTGGCTCGCCTTAATTATCAGGGCAATCTTGTTGTCAATCAGGACGAAAAGGCATCCCGAATCTATCAGCGATAAGGAGAGCTCCGTATCGGGATGCAGCTCCGGTTTGCCTCCGACCTTTTTATCCCTGTTTAAGAACGGTTTCAGGAGAATCGATAACAAAACAACCTCCGGCTGTCCCACTTATTCTATTCTATGCGCGAATGTTCGCCAAGCCGGTGCGGGTTCCCGGGATTCATGTGTATTTTACAGAAACCATCCTATTAACTTTCCCGGGCGAATTTTTTATCTTGACACGGGTATATGAAATTTATTAGTATCAAGGTAGGGATGATGTGATAAAGGGTTGTAGTTCATAAGACATTCACAAAATTGGGGTATTCAATTCAGGGGGGCGTTTTTGTGACTGCATTTTGAACCCTACATATTTTTACACGGAGGGAAGTCAGAAATGATGTGGACATTGATTGTGATAGGTTTGGTTATTCTTATGTGGCGATTTATGCAGCCGCAGGGGAGTCAGGCTGCGGCTGCCAGCGCCGCGCCCCCGCCGCCCGCCCCGACGCCTCCCGCCGCTTCTTCCGGCGATGACGATCCTTTTAAATCGGCCGCGGCGTCCCAGGGCGGAGGATCCTCTCCGCAGGCTTCAGGGGAAGTCGATCCTTTCAAGGCTCCCGGCACATAATTCGGAAGCGGCAGGGCTTGAATCACCGGTGCTCGTAGTAAACGGCACTCGGTAACGGATCATTTTGTTTAAACGATAACTTCTTTCTTTGATCTGATAAGCAGCCAGAGGAAGAATACCCCCCCCAGGGAAGCTGTAATTATTCCAACCGGTATCTCGACGGGCGATATCAGGGTTCTCGAGACAGTATCGGCGGCCATGAGGAAGGAGGCGCCGAGAAGGAACGAGCAGGGGAGTATGATTCTGTTGTCCACACCGAGGATCATTCTCAGAATATGGGGTATCACTAGACCGACGAAACCTATCGGCCCGGTGACGGATATTACGGCACCGGCCGAAAGCGAAGTCGCGAAATAGATGAGGTTCTGCATCCGCTTTACGTTCACCCCGAGCGAAGACGCGACGTCGTCCCCCAATCCGAAGAGATTCATATCCTTCGTTATCGAGAGCAATATCAGGCACCCGGGGACTACGAATATGAGCGTCTTCCAGACCTCGTCGAACCCCACTATATCGAGGCTCCCCATAATCCACCTCATAGTCTGAAGGGACTCGGTGAAGTTCGAAAAGAACTGGATGAACAGGACGAAAGCGGAATAGAGAAAATTCATCACCACCCCGGCGAGCAGCAGGCGTCCCGTGGCGACCACGCCCCCCACTTTGGAGACCGAGTAGACGAACAGCATGGTCATGAGCGAAAATACGAATGCCAGAACCGAGACCATCGAGAAACCCAGGATACCGGCTGCGAGTCCGAGCCTTATTCCGATGAGCGCCCCCAGGGAGGCCCCGCCCGATATGCCCAGCGTGAAAGGCGAAGCGAGTGGGTTCCTGAAGAGCGCCTGGAGCGCGGCGCCGCATATTCCGAGAGTACCGCCCGCGACAGTCGCCATGAGCACCCTCGGAATCCTGATCTTATAAAAGATCGTGCCCGCGAGCTCGTCCCCGCTTAAAAGGGCTTCGATAAGGCTCTTCTCGTACGTTCCCGAAAGCACGCTTACGACGGCTGTAACGGCCCAGAGCAGTATCAAGATGCTTAACGAGATTATAAATTTTCTCTTCGCTATCATACGAGTTGCCGGGAATTCCTGATTATTGACCCCTTTCCCCAATCAATCTCCGGGGTAGATGAAAACCTTTCCGCCCTCCCTCCTGACAGTGACGTCTATTCCGTAGAGCGAGCTCAGGTTCTCCCTGTTTATGACCTTCTCGGCGCTGCCGTCTGCGAAGACGCCCCCGTCCTTGATCATGATTATCTCATCGAAATAAAAGAGCGCCGTGAATATATCGTGCGTGGCGGCGATAATCAGGATACCGTGCTCGTCTCTCAGCTTCCGGAGCAGGTTCATGATTTCATTCCTGTGCTTAATGTCGAGAAAGGTGGCGGGCTCGTCGAGTATCATCACCTGGGGCTCCTGCACGAGCGCCCTAGCTATGGACGCGAGCTGCCTTTCCCCCGAGGAGGTCTCGGTGATCAGCCTGTCCCGGAGATGAGTGATGCCGACGGTATCCATCGCCCTCCCGGCGGCCTCAAGGTCGATCTCCCTTTCGAACTCGAACCTGCCAATATACGGGGCCCTGCCCATTAGGATTACTTCCGATACGGTGAACGGGAAAGCGAAGACGGGGTCCTGCGGGATGTAAGCTATCCTCTTCGCGACCTCCCTTCTGTCGTAGCTCTTAAGCGGCCTGTCGTTAAAGAGAACGCTCCCCTTCTGCGCCTTCAGGATACCGGTGAGTATTTTAAGCAGCGTCGATTTTCCGGCCCCGTTCGCGCCCAGTATCCCGAGCATCTTCCCCTTGCCGAGGGAGAGGTTTATATCTCTAAGGATTTCTCCAGCGCCGTAGGAGAAGGAGACCCCCCTGCATTCAATTATCGTTTGCATGTTTATCCTTGAGCTCAGGGTGCAGCACTTCCGTCAGCACCTCTGCGCCCTCGACTATCGTCTGGCTCGGATGGAGGACAACTGTGCTCGGAAGTATATATACCTGCCCATCCCTCACGGCCCTCGACTGGCCGAGGGTGCTCCAGATGCCGAGGATTTCGGCCTCCTTGTCGAACTTCTCGTGGTTTATCTCGATAATCACGTCCGGGTCGAGCGTGAGAATCGCCTCTTTCGTTAACTTTAACGAAAGCCTGGTATTCTCTACCGCGTTTTCCCCTCCTGCTATCTCTATCAGCTCGTTTATATAGTTATTCCTGCCGATGACATATATGTCCTCGAGGGTCCCCGGGTTCCTTCCGACGACGAGCAGCACCTTTTTTCTGGGCGCTCCGTTCGTCCTCTGCCTGATTCCGTTCAGTGTAGATTCTATATCCGAGACTATTCTCTCCGCCTCCGCCCCTTTGCCCAGCACCTCTCCCAGGAGTATGATCGTCTTCAGTATGTCCTTCACGGAATCATTGCTGTCCGTGACTAGAGTCTTCAGTCCGAGCTTCCTGATTTTCGCGCCGAATATGGTGTCCTGGTCTTTCATGAGAATGACCAGGTCGGGCTTGAGCGCGAGTATCGCCTCGTAGTTCGGGTTGATCCAGCCCCCCACGTTCGGCAGCTCTTTGGCCTTTGACGGGAAGTCCGAATAGAGGGTCACCCCCACCACCTTATCGAGCTCCCCGAGAGCGTAGATCATATGCGTCAGGTTGGGGGAGAGGGAAACTATGCGCTCGGGCTTCTCGGCCGCCTGAGCGGCCGGAAACGACGCCCACAGGACGGCAAGGATGAGAATTCTTAATAAGGTTTTTTTAATCATTTTTATCCCAGGAACATTTCGAACTGCATATAGTTTCTCATGTTAACAACTGCATCGGGCGGAGGCTCGTAGCTCTTCATCGATTCCGGGTGGATGGTTTTTGCAAGTATTTCGAGCCCGTCCACTACCCTCGGCCCGGGCCTGCTGAAATAGGAGTTCGCGTCGAATATGTAGATCTGCCCCTTGCCCGTCGAGGGGAGTGAAAACCACTCTTCGTGCTTCGTCACTGTTTCGATCTCGCCCAGGGTTTTTTCTATATCGTAGCCGCACGGCATTATAAAGAGCATCTGGGGGGCGAAGTCCGCGATCTCCTTCCATGATACCTTGAAGGAAGGCTCGCCGGCTTTGCCTATACCGCAAGTGCCGCCGGCTATATCGACCATCTCCGGCACCCAGTGCCCAGCGGCGTAGGGAGGGTCGAGCCACTCCATGCAGAAGACCCTCGGGCGGTCTCTCGTATCCCCTGTGAGCGACCTCACCCTATCTATCCTCTCTAAGAGCTTATCTGTGATCTCACGCGCCCTGTGCCCGGTACCCGTAGCCTCGCCTATGATGAGTATAGTATCCATGATCTCACCGAGCGTCCTCGGTTCGAGCGATATAATCTCGGGATTCTTTCCGAGCGCCTCCACTGCCTCCGTGACCTCGTTACCCGATACCGCGCACACCTGGCAGAGCTCCTGCGTGAGTATGAGGTCGGGGTCGGCCTCTTTAAGCGCGTCCCTGTCTATGAGGTACGTGCTTTTACCTTCGGCGGCGTTTCTGCTCACGAGCTCGTCTATTTCGCGGCTCGAAAGCTTTTCAGGGTCT
>DATIET010000065.1:0-8640 GCA_035455615.1 Thermodesulfobacteriota bacterium | reverse complement strand
AAAAATAGGGGACAGAACAATAAAAATAGCGTAACCCCTCGTTTTTGTTAAATAATCCCTCTTAATATGGGCTTAATAAACACGAAGATATTTATCCACAATTGTGGATGTTTCACGTGAAACATTCATAACACCCTATTTCCCAATGCAAAATTTGCTGAATATTCTGCCAAGGATGTCTTCAGTTGTGACCTCGCCCGTTATTTCACCGAGGGAGTCGAGGGCGGCCCTGAGTTCGATGGCAAGGAACTCCGGCGAATCCCCATTTTCCAGGAGCTTGAGGAAAGATGTGAGTCCATGTGCCGCCTTTTCGAGGGCGAGTTTATGCCTGAGCTCTGTCAGAATGACCTCGCTGCCGTCTGTATGGGCATTCCCGCCGGTCAGAAGTCCCCTGATTGAATCCTTCAGCTCTTCTGTCCCGGTGCCCAGCTTGGCTGAGGTATGAACGATTCTGTCCGGATGGACGATAAAGGGCAGGTCCACCGGCGTCAATTTTATACCTTTGTCGGATTTATTGAGTATGAAGATGGCGTTCTTGCCGGCGGCGCCTTGTAATACCTCCACGTCGTCGCTATCGAGAGCCTCGCTCCCGTCGAGCACTACGAGCAGAAGCTCTGCCTCCTCCGCCTTTTTCTTCGCGAGCCTGACCCCTTCGTGCTCAATCTCGTCGTATGTCTTTCTGATTCCGGCTGTGTCGATCAGCACAAGGGGTATCCCTCTTACATCGATGCTCTCTTCAATGAAATCCCTTGTCGTGCCGGGAAGCGGGCTCACTATAGCCCTTTCCTTCATCAAAAGCACGTTCAGGAGGCTCGATTTCCCTACGTTCGGCTTTCCGAGTATGGCGGTCTTCACGCCGTGCTTGATGATGCGGCCTTCCTCGTATGTGTCCAGCAGGCTATGTATGCCTGAAATCAGGTTATTTATGCCGCTTGCGATGACTTCTTTGGCGATCGGGTCTATTTCATCCTCGGGAAAGTCCACCTGTGCCTCTATTTCGGCCAGTATGTCGAGTGTCAGTTCCTTGAAAGCCGCTATCTTCTGCGAGAGCGCCCCTTCGAGCTGGAGCTCGGCCTGTTTTAATCCTTCTTCCGTGCGGGCATTGATGATGTCGGAGACGGCCTCGGCCTGCGCAAGATCCATTTTGCCGTTTAAAAACGCCCTGAGCGAAAATTCCCCAGGGTTTGCGGGCCTTATGCCCAGTCCGAATAGTATCTCGAGTATTCTCTTCGGAACCAGGTGTCCGCCGTGCGAATGGATTTCTATGACGTCTTCCCCAGTGTAGGAGTTGGGGGACCACATTGCTACGCATAGAACCTCATCTGCAATACCTTTCGAGGCGGGATTAATTATATGTCCGTAGTATAGACGGTGAGACTCCATTGTCTTCCCATTGGTATTCTCTCGTCCGGGTTTGAAAATGAGCTCCAGAATCTCGGAGGATTTTGGCCCGCTGACCCTGATTATGGCTACGCCGCCGCTGCCTGGCGGCGTGGCGATAGCCGCGATCGTATCTTCATTCGATAATGGATACCGGTTCATCAGGTGGATAAGGTAACATAATAGCCCCGGGGGCGCTATTATCTATTATCTGTCCTTTGATATCGGCTAGTTAGGGATGTAGTGTAAATTCGGGCACTTCATAGCGGAAAAGCCGGGGTGTGACACCGCCGGCTTCTCCTGTCAGGATAATTTTACAGAAGGAAGAATAAACCCGGCGCTTTATTTGCCTGCGGCCCTTGCCTTACTTTTTTCATTCAGACCCGCAAGTGTGTCCATTGCGATGCTAGTATGGGCGAAACAGGCGCCCGCCGACATAACCATACCGACATTGATCGCTTCGGCCATTTGTTCTTTGGTGATCCCGGCGCTCCTCGCGTCCTTTACGCAGCCCCTGATGCAGTACGGGCACTTCGTCATGTGCCCGCAGGCGAGCCCGATCAACCCTCTCTTGAAGTCTTTACTAAGCGCGCCCTCTGCGAATACCTTCTTCGTGAACTCCTTGAAGGCTTCGGAGTTCTCTCCGCTGCATTTGCTGAATTCGTTGATTTCCTTGGTTATATCCTTCTTAAAGAAATGTCCTTCGGTTAGAGGGATATTATGCTCTAGCGCGTCATGGGCTTCAAACGCTATGCTCGAGTATGCATAGGGCCCTCCCATGGCGAACCTGAATGCGACGTAGATCGCCTCGATGATCTCCTGGTCCGAGGCCCCAAGGTTCTTGGATAGCCTCACCCTCGATCTTATGCAGTAAGGGCATCTGGTTATGTGAGCCCCGGCGACAGCTATGAGCTGCTTTTCCTTCTGTGACAGGGCGCCGTCCGCGAATACTCCGTTGTGGAGGGTCATCCACGCCCCGTGGAGCTCAGGGTTTAATTCTTTGAAAAGCGCCATATCGCTCGATATATCGCTCTTAAATAAATATTCCGACATATTAACCTCCTTGTGTTTTTATCAGGCGGCTTTTAAAAGCCTCATTATAGTCTCGCTCCCGGAAGAAAGCGGTTCTATTGACCTGTGTGTTTTAACCATCATAATTGCCCCTTCCAGGTGTGAAAGTATCAATTGGGCGACTACTCCCGGGTGAAGGTCACTGCGAAAGTCCCCTGTGCTCATACCCTCGTTTATGCATTCTTCGATGACCTTTTCCCAGGAGTTAAAAAACGCCGAAAGTTTTTCCCTGAAATTTTCGTTCGATCCGCTCATTTCGATCGCCATATTCCCGAATGGACATCCCTTAGGGTTATGTAAATCTCGATGGAACATTCTGACAGCCTTATAGAATTCGATCAGCCTCTCCGATGGGTCGAGAGATTTATTGCCGAGCGTTTTCATAAGTACATCAGCTTCATATTGTTTTATGAATCTTTCGAGTATTATCAGACCTAATTCTTCCTTGCTCTTAAAGTGATAGTAGAAATTACTTTTTGTTACACCGCTCTTTTTAAGTATCTCGTCTACCGATGTCTGCTGGAAGCCGTATTCGTGGAAGAGCTCTTTTGCGCTTGCGAGTATCTTTTCTTTGCTTTTATTCAAATCGACTTCCTCCGCATGCTTGTATTCAAATTCGCCCTCATGTTTAGTACTGACTAGTTAGTCCTAATAATACACTTTTTGAATATATATGTCAAGGATTTTTTAGGGCGGGTGTTGATTTCCCTGCCTGATCGCTACGAGCGAATCAAAATGAAATCTATCTGCACGTCGATCGGAGGGGGAGGAATGTCATAATATGCCGAAACTTAATTTTAACGGCGATTCGGGGTAGAAGCCCTGACCGGTGACGTCCAGGTTCTTCGCCTGCAGGAGGACCTTGAAGCTGTTTCCCATGGACCCGGGAAGGAAGAGGTTCTTTATGGCGGTATTCCTGCCGTGTGCTTCCTGTTCTGATGAGCTGTCCTGCCCGGATTGTATAGTCATTATATCGAGCACGCCCCAGTCGATGAGGAACTGACACTGCGTGGTGTATTTTATAGCTTCAAGTCCCAGGGGTCCGCCGACCCTTATCAGGTTGCTGAAATCCACATGGGCCGTGATGTCCTGCCTGCCGATGTTGATGTAAGGGTTTTCGCCGATCGTATGCTTATGCATGCACTTATATGTGCCCTTCATTCTTTCGGGACTGAACAGCTCAGATGCGAGGAACCCATAGTCTATTGTCAGAATGAAGCCCTTCCCGATCAGCTCCTGCGCTTGAGAGAGCCATCTGCCGGCATTTAGATTTACCTCTGTTTCCTGGCCCTCGCGAAAGCAGGTCTCATATCCGTTAAAGTATTCGCCGAGCCCCGGTGTGCTCGGCTCGTCGATGATCTCTTCGAATTCACCCCCCACGAGAGTAACGAAAACCTCTTTCAAAGCGCCTCCCGTGAATCTGACCCTGTGGAAGGGAAGGGCGTCCAGGAACTCGTTCGATAAAATAACTCCGCCTGCCCGACCGGGGTCCAGCTCGGTTAGAGAGGACTCGAATTTGATCTTCGGGCCGTGTTTGTAGAGCGCCCCGTCTGCCGCCCCCGGCCCCATGTCCCCCTTCTCTATTATCATGTAATCCGTCTTCTCGTAGGATTCCGGGTGGTTCCGCGCGAGCGAATCGAGTATGTCGGAAGCGAGGGTCCCTATTCCCCCTCCGAATTCGATAACCCGGAGACGCGGCTCGTCTATCAGGCCCCCGGATTTCGCTATGAACCCTGCCAGCACCTCGCCGAAAGCGGGGTCTACGCTCGGACTCGTGTAGTAGTCCCCGCGCTTCCCGATCCTGGTCTCTCCCGACGTATAGTATCCGAGCCCCGGGTGGTAAAGCGCCTTCTCCATGTATTCGGAAAAGGTCAGCCTGCCTTTTATCTCGATCTCCGATTTTATTATTTCGGCTAAAGTGTTCATTTCCATGTTGTAAGTCTCTGGAGTAAATTATATCCGGCAATAATTGTATCACAGCCGCCTCGGACAAAGGCGGACGGACATCGGATGGAGGAATATGGTCTGGCTATTTAAACCTGTCAAGATACTCGCCTTCGTGATTCTGGTGGTTACTTTCCTCTTCATATCGTGCTGCGTAGATCTGGTCGTAGGCAACAAAATGGCAAAGCTCAGGTATTTCTCCCGCATATCGTCCTCATATCTCCGGGCCGCGCTCATAGTGCTCGGCGTAAAGGTCAGACTTAGAAATGTCGATCGACTCGTGAGCGGAAAAGAGAACCACCTCATAATCTCGAACCACCTTTCTTACCTGGACATCTTCGTGATTTTCTCCACCGTCCCCGCGGTGTTTATCGCGAACTCCGAGCTCGAGGATGCGTTCCTGCTGGGAACCATCATCAAATACTCGGGAGGCGTCTTTGTGGAGAGGCGGAACAGGTCGCGCCTCCTGCAAGATATGCAGCATATAAAGGATATACTACATATGGGATTCAACGTCGTCCTGTTCCCGGAGGGTACGACGTCGGACGGCCGTGAGGTCAAGCCCTTCAAAACCTCCTTTCTCGATGCGGCAGCGGGGAGCGGTGTCGATGTCCTGCCCCTCTGTGTCAGGTACAGGAAGATAGACGGAGAAGATATAGACGCCGGGAAGGGACGGCTCGTTTATTTTTACGGCGATATTACATTCTACGAGCATTTTTTCAGGCTCCTCGGTCTCAGGTCGATAAGCGTCGATCTTACGGAGCTCGAAGTAATACCGCCCGGGAATACGAGAAAGGAATCGGCCGGAATCGCCTTCGAACGAATAAGCGCGGCGTATAGAGAGGGATTCGGCGGGTGAGATTCGATTGTGCCCGAGGCTTAGACGTCCTTGTCTTATCGGCCCTCTGACCGGGAGCACGGCGCGCTCCTTCTTGCTCTAATACGATAGGTTAGTTATGATAGAAAATCCCAAAACGGGAGAAACAAAGGAGAATTTCAGATGGATTTGAAGTGGGCGAAGAGAATAGCGGACCTTCCGCCATATCTGTTCGCAGAAATTGACGCAAAGAAGAGCGAGATGAGGGCTAAGGGGGTGGACATCATAGATTTAAGCGTCGGCGACCCGGATATACCCACGCCCCACCACATAGTCGAGGCGTTAAAGGCAGCGGCCGAGGACCCGCGAAACCACAGATACCCCTCCTATGAGGGCATGCTCTCGTTCAGGGAGGCGGTAGCCGATTGGTATAAGGAGCGGTTCGGTGTGGAGCTCGACCCCGGGAGCGAGGTCGTGGCCCTGATCGGCTCTAAGGAAGGTATCGCACACACTCCTCTTGCCTTCCTCGACCCCGGGGACATAGGTCTCTATACGGATCCGGGATATCCCGTTTACCCGACATCGATAAGTTTCGCAGGCGGGGTTCCGTATGCGGTCCCGCTTCTCAAGGAGAACAGATTTCTCCCCGATCTCGGCTCTATTCCGGAGGATATCGCCAGAAAAGCCAGGATAATGTTCGTGAACTATCCGAACAACCCGACAGGAGCTGTCGCCGGCGGGGACTTTTACGAGGAACTTGTGGATTTTGCCGTCAAATATAATATTCTTATATGTCACGACGCCGCCTATACCGAAATGGCGTATGAAGGGTATAAACCCTCCAGTTTCCTACAGTTCGACGGCGCCGGGGAAGTCGGGATCGAGTACCATTCCCTGTCAAAGACGTTCAACATGACGGGATGGAGAATTGGTTTTGCGGTTGGTAACAAGAAGGCGATCGGGGGGCTCGGGAAGATTAAGACGAATATAGATTCGGGCGCTTTTCAGGCCGTTCAGGTCGCGGGCATAGAAGCATTGAAAAATTACAGAATCGGCCTCGATGATAGAATAAAGATATTCCAGGAACGAAGGGATATTTTTTGCAGAGGTCTCGACGAGGCCGGTTTGAGCTACAATAAACCCATGGCCACATTTTACGTATGGTTTGAAGTCCCCGATGGGTTTTCGTCCAAGGAATTCTCTGCAAAGCTTTTATCCGAAACCGGAATTGTCGTAACACCCGGTACGGGATTCGGAAAATACGGCGAAGGCTATGCGCGTGTTTCTACCACGTTCAATACGGACAGAATAATTCAGGCTGTGGACAGGCTAAAAGAGGCAAAGTTCTGATCCTATCCGGAAGGAAAAGGCAGCGGGAAATGAGAAGTGGAATATTTTATTTTAGCTTCTAAGATAATTGTGACAGTCCTATATGCCGTAACGCTGATGCTTCTTTGCATATTCGGTCTGCACCGGTATTACCTTTCATATTTATATAAGAAATATAAGCATAAAATGCCTGTCCCCTTTTCCAGGTATGAGAACCTTCCGGTCGTCACAGTACAACTCCCTATATATAACGAAATGTATGTGGTCGAGAGGCTAATTTCCTCGGTCTGTAAAATCGACTACCCGAGGGAGCTGCTCGAGATTCAGGTGCTCGACGACTCGACCGATAAGACGGTGGAGATCGCAAGCAGGTGTGTAAATCAATTTAAAGGGGCGGGGATCGATATTGTATATATACACAGGGAGAACCGGGAGGGCTACAAGGCGGGAGCATTGAGGGAGGGGCTCAAGAGGGCAAAGGGTGAGCTCCTGGCGGTATTCGATGCGGACTTCATTCCCCCGCCCGAATTTCTCAGGAATACCGTGGATTTCTTCTCCGATCCCGGAATAGGCATGGTCCAGGTAAGGTGGGGGCATGTTAATCTTGACTATTCCACGCTGACGAAGGCTCAGGCGATACTCCTCGACGGGCATTTTATGATAGAGCAGACGTCGAGGTACAACGGCGGGATGTTCTTTAATTTCAACGGTACCGCGGGCGTCCTGAGGAAGGAATGCATAGAAACCTCGGGCGGGTGGCAGCACGATACGCTTACCGAGGACCTCGACCTGAGCTACAGGGCCCAGCTTGCGGGATGGAAGCTGGTGTACCTCCGGGACATGACCGCGGACGCCGAGCTGCCCGTAGATATGAACGCCTTTAAATCACAGCAGCACAGGTGGGCGAAGGGAGGGGTCCAGACTGCATTAAAAATACTCCCCGAAATTTTCAAAAGAAAAGACCTTTCGTTCAGGATCAAGTCCGAAGCCTTCTTTCATCTCTTCGGCAATATTTCGTATTTACTCCTCCTGATCCTCTTTCTTCTCATGTTCCCCATGGGTTTTTTCTGGAGCAAGATCGGCTGGGACAGCGGCATATTGGTAAATGTATTCGCCATCACGGCGGGAACGCTCAGCTTCGTGCTTTTCTATATAATCACCGTGAGAGAGGTTCACGGTAAAAATTGGCTCGCCTATCTGAAGTATGTGCCGCTGGCGATATCGATCGGCGCAGGCATGGCGGTCAATAACTCCAAGGCGGTGCTGGAGGCGCTTTTGGGTAGGAACTCGGAATTCAGGCGCACTCCGAAATTCGCCGTTACGTCGAGGAACGACAACTGGCGCTCGCGTAGCTACGTGGCCTCTAAAGAAGCGACAGCAATCATAGAAATTGCTTTCGGCGTGATGTTTTTTCTACAGACCCTTCTCGCCATATATATGGGATACATTGGATGGGTCCCGTTCCTCCTGCTCATCCAGTTCGGATTTCTGTATACCGGGCTTCTTTCGATCTTTCACGGTACCGGCAAAAAGGGCGCCGCTGCACGCATAAATCCGATCATCCCGGAGCCCGCGCTTCAGAGGGAGAAGGATTTTTAATACGGCCGGTTTGAGACGGGTCGGTACGCGGCGTATCCCCCGACACGGGTACTATCGAAACGGTAAAGAGGGTGTTAACTGTTTCTCTGTCGGGGAGTGAGCCGGCTTGTTCAGTATCTGCCGGATCACAATGTTGACTTTTAGGAAAATTATTATCCATACTAAACTTTCAAAACGGGTGTAATCGGCGGCCAGCGTATGAGAATCTGTACACTTGCAAGCGGCAGTTCCGGGAATTGTCTTTACGTGGAATCCGGGGAGACGAAGATACTCGTCGATGCGGGAATAAGTCTGAGACAGATCGGCCTCAAGTTGAGAAAACTGGATAAGGAGCTATCCGACATCGATGCCGTTATAATAACCCACGAGCATTCCGACCACACTGCGGCTCTCCGGAATATCGGGGTGCCGGTTCACGTCGCAAGGGCCACGGGACATCTTTGGTCCAATAAAGTGAGCACTCTCAGGGAATTCGATACCGATACATCTTTTGTGATAAA
>DATIET010000064.1:0-11949 GCA_035455615.1 Thermodesulfobacteriota bacterium | reverse complement strand
TGAGCCCTGTTGCTTTGAAGAGGCCCTTCCCGTCCGTTGCCCCCCTCGCGATCAGCTGGTTCTGGCTGCTGATAACCCTCACATCCGCGCCCGCAACGGGCGCGAGATTCGCGAACGACGAGGTCCAGACCAGGAAATCGTCCTTACCCTTCTTGGCCACGATGCCTATGTCGGTGATGAGCACCCACTTCTGCACCCCCTGATAATCCCCCGAGGGCAGAACGCCCACCTGATAGAGACCGGGCTCGTCCGCCGGTATGTATTTCTTGAGATCGAGGACCGTGGATACTTCCCGGTTCTTCACGTTGGCTATTTTATAATCGAGCTCTTCGGAGACGCGGCCGCCCATGAAATCCCCGACCGTGCCCTGGTAGAATTCGTCCCGCCAGACCGAGTATCCGTAGGACTGGAAGAGGAAGAAGATGTTGTTGAGATATACGCGGTCGACGGTCAGCTCGACGCTTTCCGTGTTTATCGACTTCAGCACTATGGCCTGAGTGCCTTTGGAGTCGAGGAACATCCCGGGGCTTTCGAATTCGAGCTTCGGAGCCAGGTCCGAGAACTGGACCTCTTTCTTATAATCCTCCCTCAGCACGGCGTCATCGAGGGCGGGAAGCCCTTTCGTTATCGCGAGCCGGTATTTGCTTCCGGGGACGAAATCCCCGGTCAGTATAATATCGTTCCCGATTCTTTTGACGCTGTAGTTCACCTTGGGGTCGACGGATATGTAATCCGCCGCAATGTCGGGGCTCACCGAGGAAGAGAAACCCAGCTCAAGGGAGGACCTCGGGTATTCGGACTTGGGCTCGACGCTCCTCACCGCTAGCTTGTCTTTCGATCCCAGCATTATCTTCTCGACATAATCGTCCCCGAGCGCCACGTTGCCTTCGGCGGGCGTGAGGTCGCCCACGATTACCAGCTTGAGCTCCCTTTCCTGAGCCATCTTCTCTACGGGGTCGCTCCGCCACTTGATAGTCGTATTCCAGTAGTCGGTGATGAGCTTAACGGGAATCGGCTTTTCCTCCCCCCCTTTCTCTGCCGGGAGCTCGATCAGGCTGATTTTTCTGGCGACCACAGTCGGATCGACCGTGTAATTGAAATCGAGAGTGCCGGCGAGCGTCACTGTATTCTTTTGGTCGGGTACGGGATCTTCCTCGACCGTAGCCTGCTCGATCCTGAATTTGTCCGTGCGTATCTCGAATTCGGTCTTTCCTCCGAGCGACTCGCCTGGCTTTAGAAAATTCTCCGGCTTGAGCGTGATAGTGTAATCGGTGGCCATGTTGAACCTGTAGGACGCCTGAAAGCTCAGCACGTTGGGAGTTTTCCAGGTCCAGGAGCCGTTCACGGGGGGATTGATGACTGCAGGGTCCCGCCCCAGTATCTCGCCCTCCTCGCTCTTTCCGACGGGTTTATTGAATATGATGTCGAGAAAAGTGTTGTCCTGGGCATCGAATTTGACCTCGACGACCGAGACGCCGCCGCTCACCTCCGTCAAAACCTTTTTCGCCCCCGTCAGGGGGAGGTAGTTCTTGACCAGGAGGAGTCCCATTACGAGGACTATCAATACAAGGAGCGCGATAGCTACATTTTTCGGGTCACTGAAGCGGGGCTTATTTTCGGAAGAATTTGTCATATGTTCATCCTCTCTTCTTAACTGGGATTCCGGATATTACCAATTATAAATCCCTTCCGGGCAAATTAAGATAAGAGATTATAAAACAACGGAAAAAAAACTAAATAGCGGGAAACAGAAAGACGCCCGACCGCATCGCCGGCCGGCAAGGCGAACGGTATCCGTATTGATAAAACACCCGGCTCATACATACTTATCACATTCCATATTCAAGCGGACCTATCATGGGGAAACTTAAAGGCAAAACGGCCATAATCACGGGAGGCGGCACGGGGATCGGAAAGGCGACAGCCCGGCTTTTCGCCGAAGAGGGGGCTAACGTCGTCATCACCGGGAGAACGGAAGAAACCCTGTTAGAAACGTCAGGCGAGATAAGCGATACCGGAGCCGAGATAAGCTACCGGGTAAGCGACGTTTCAAACGAGGCGGACTGCATAAAGACCGTAGAAAGCACACTCGTTAAGTACGGACGGATAGACATCCTTTTCAATAACGCCGGGGTTTGCTACAAGTCGAACACGCACGAGACTGATGCCAATGTGTGGGACGAGACTTTCGATGTGAACGTCAAGGGTGTTTATCTAATGTCAAAGCACACCCTCCCTCACATGATCAGGCAAGGGCAGGGCTCGATCGTGAATAACTCGTCGATACTGGGTCTCAAGGCGTCCGCCGCGGGATTCGCCGCATACAGCGCATCGAAAGGCGCCGTGAACCAGCTCACGAGGAGCATGGCTCTAGAGTACGCGGATAAGGGTATCCGGGTAAACGCCGTCTGTCCCGGGACGATATACACCCCCATGATGGACGAGCTGTTCGAGGAATGGGGTGACAGGGAGCTCGGCGAAAAACGCTATATCTCGGTGCACCCTATCGGACGCCTGGCTCAACCCGAAGAGATAGCGCATGCAGTCTTGTATCTCTGCGACGATAGAATCAAGTTTATTACAGGAACAATGCTCTCGGTGGACGGAGGGATGAGCGCAAAATAATATATTACTAAAATTAGGCCTTTATAGCCGCAATCGGGGCCGGATAATATTTTATTAGCATAACTTCCCATGATGACGGCTTTCGAAGCAAGTCTGTGGAGGATAAAGATATGAACGAGAAAAATATCGGGGTCGATTACTCGATACTCCACCAGATAGACAGCCCCGCCAACAGGCTCATCAGAGATTCGATCTGGGGTAAGGAAAACGACATAGGACAGCAGTCTTTCATCACGCCCAGGTACCTCGACGATTTAATCCGCAGGCTCCGCATCGACGAACATAGCTACGTGTTTGACGTTGGGAGCGGTGTCGGCGGCCCTGCCTTGTACATTGCGAGCAGGACGGGGTGCAGAATAGCAGGTATCGACATTTCGGACGTAGGGGTGAATATGTCCATGAAGCTGGCTAAAAAATCGGGAATCGAGGGGAAAGCGGAATTCCGTCTCGGGGACGCTATGAAGACCCCCTTCGCCGATAACACGTTCGACACAGCGATAAGCCTGAACGTAATGAATGTATTCAAGGACAAGGTAGGGCTATTCAGGGAAGTGCTCAGGGTATTGAAGAAGGATGGAATATGGGCGTTCCTGAGCGGGACATTCGACATGCCCGACGACCCCGAAGTAGCAAGAAAGATGGCGCGCGGATACCTCATCCCTCAATACTACGACTCGCTCGCCAATTACCGCAATAAGCTCAAAGAAGCGGGCTTTCAGATCGAAGAGATTACCGAGTACGTATCCGACTTCAGGATTCAGAACAAGAAATGGGGCGACGCTTATAAGAAACACTATAAGGAAATCGTAAAGGAGCAGGGCAGGGAAAATACCGATTATCACATCGAGTATTTCGACACTTACCTCCGGCTGATCGACGAGGGGAAGGCGGCCAATCATCTTTTCATTTCGAGAAAGCCCTGATCGGGCCGGATACACCAGTCCGGAATAGGCAACATGGAGTTAATACGGGCGGCTAATGCGAAACCGGTCCCGGGCAATCGTCAGACCCATACTAACTTAAGGTATAATACTAAAGTTTGATATCAATCCCGGCAATCAATCTTTTAAATAATAAGAAATTAAACCTTGATGGACTATGTGTTAATAGTCTATGATTTTTATTGAGGATGCGTGAATGAATAAAACATATGGGTTCACAGATTTGGCGCTATATTCGACGATATTCGCGGGATTGATAATAGTGCTTTTTTCATAGCTTAACTACATCTTGCCTTTTGCTTCTCTTAAACCCTCCCACTTCCTCCACAGGATTTGGGAGGGCTTTTCATATCATGTGATTAAAGCACGACACGTCATGATAATAATTTATTGCCCGCCCTTCCATTCCTCTCTCAGGAGGCCGTAAACGAGGTGGTCCACGTAATGGTCGTAGAGCCATTCGGCCTGCCGGATCAACCCTTCTTCCGTAAACCCCAGCCTCTCGGGAATAGCCCTGCTCCGCAAGTTCTCGGTCGCGCATCTGATCTCGACACGGTTCATGCCGAGGTTGCCGAACGCATAGTCCAGGAGACACCGGCAGGAGGCGGTCATAATCCCCTTGCCCTGAAAATCTTCCGCTAGCCAGTATCCGATGCTTGTCGAATGGTTCAGCCAATCGACCCTGTGAAATCCGATCACCCCAGCCAACTCCCCGTTGTACCTGATACATAGCTGCAAGCTGTTATTCTCTTCGTATTGTTTTCTGCTGTAGATAATGAAATCGACGGTGTTCTGAAGGTATTTGTTGCTGTCGAGCCAGGGGAGCCACTTACGCAGATACTCCCTGTTCCTGTCAGTCAGGGCGAATAGCTCCGGAGCGTGTGCGTCCTGAAGAAGCTCGAGCTCGAGATTCGTTTCCACCCTGAGTTTGAATTGATCGTCCATAAAAAGACTACTGTCCGTCCTTGACTTCCGATATAACTGCTTCAATAGCACTCAGGAGCCCTATCGGGTCGTCGGTTCCGATACGGTATTTTTCCCCGCTTTTCATCCGGAGCTCAACCGCTATCAGTCCGGATACGTTATAGAGCCAGCCGTCAGGCGTCTTCCTTATCCCCCATCCGTAATACCAGGGGTTCCTAACGATCCCTGCCGTCTCTATACCGGTTACGGGGAATTTCTTGCGTATAACCCCGATACCGAAGCGCAGAGTCACGTCCCGGCTGTCGACATTAACCGTCAATGAGGCAAATAAGACCAGGCAGACCGCGAGCACCGCAAAGACTGCGATAAAGAGTATATTGAACCCGTGGAGGTAGAAGAAGTTCAGCAATAAGTAGAGCCCTGTCCCTATAATCAAAATCATCAGGTACCCGATTTGTGTGTGCTTGTAGACCTTGTCCAATTTCTGCGGATCGACCTCTCTATAGATTAGACTCAGGTTGCTCGCTGAGGCGCCTGAAACGGATTTAGCGTTGCCTCCGCAGGGGAGCCCGAGAGCTTTCTATATACGTACGCCATGGCGACCATAGTCACGGGTATCGTGACTATCAAACCCACGAAGAAGCATATGACGCCGGCCATGTTGATCAACGATAATAATATCAGGAACACGAAGAGCTCCCACTTGATCCCTCTGGTAATAGCGGAGCTCCTTTGAAATGCTTCGCCTATGTCCGTATCCTTGTCGGCAATGAAATAGATAACGTACTGGTACTTGACCATAAAGATCACGCCGGGGACTATGAACAATATCAAGCCCGCCGCGACAAGGAGACTGTAGAGAATATACCCGGCAGCGAACTTTAAGAACTGGGAAGGAGTAAATGATATCACCTCCGCTATAGCCCTCTGGTCGTTATCACAGAAATTCAGCGCAATTTTGATCCCGATGATGTTTATAGCAATCGTCAGGAGGATGTACCCGAGGTTGAAAATGAGGGACAGCACGGGCAGGCGTTTTTCGAACAGTCCCGCAAACCCGCTGAAGAAAAAACCCGCGAGCATCGAAACGACGAGGAATATAACAAAAACCGCCAGGTTGGCCCTCATCACCCGCCATCCGAATTCGACAGCCCCTCTTTTAGAAAACCTCTTTTCAGGCATCCGTGCCTCCTTCTTACTCCTGTAGTGCGCCCCTTATCTTCCTATCCGTGCAAATTCGTTTTCGTCGCCGAAAAGAATATGCGCCTGAAGGGATAGAATACCGGGTCAGACGGATAGATATCCCGGAGCCTCTTCCTGTACCTATCCATGAACCGGCCGTGCAGCTCGTCGGGCAGACGATCGAAATAAGGCCGCAGCATAGTACCCGAAAGCCAGTCCGCGACGGCATCGGTATCCCTCATCACGTGCGGGAATACCTTTTCAAAAACATTGATGTTCATTCCCCCTGACTGATAAAGGAGCTCCGCGTAAGCGTTTATCGACAATACGGGGGATTCCCTCGACCACCCATTGAGCGCATCTACGAAAGGGGGTTCCTTCGCGACCTCGCGCACCAGCATCTGAGTTTCGTGGTTGTGGTTCGAAGGGAGCTGGACCGCGATCTGCCCCCCGGGACTCACCAAGGCAAACAGCGACGGAATCAGCCCGGCGTGGTCCTCGACCCACTGTATGGCGGCGTTTGAGAAAACCAGGTCCCACTCCCCGGCGGCGTCCTCTATCGATCTCAACTCGAACCTTAGCCCTTCTCTCTCCCTCGACTTGGCCCGCTCGAGCATCTCGGGAGAGGAATCGATCCCGAGCACGTCACTGCCGGGCAGACGGTCTGCAAGCCCGGACGTCAGCTCGCCCGTACCGCACCCGAGATCTATCACCGTTAGCCCTTCCCCGACGACAATCAGACCCATAAGGTCTTCGAAAGGCGCGAATCTCTCTGACTGAAATTTATGATAAAGCTCCGGGTTCCAGGACATTTTCAGACCTTACGGCCCCTCCACGGAAATAAAATTACTTTAATTAATGGGCAAATTCCATAAAGGTACAAATAATGCCGTATATGTTATCATTTTAGTTCATCCGATTCCCAAATCATCCAATCCGGGGGCGACAATGACCAATCTATTATTCATCGCGATAGGGGGCGCAGCGGGCGCCCTGCTCAGGTATGGGGTATCCGGCTTCGTACATAGTTACGCGAACGGTGTTTTCCCCTGGGGGACACTCGTCGTCAACCTCTCCGGCTGTCTCGTCATCGGGTTCCTCTGGCAGATGTTCGAGAACCTTTCATTCTCGCCCCACATGAGGTCGTTCATGTTCATCGGGATTCTGGGGGCGTATACGACTTTCTCCACATACGGGCTCGAGACTTTCAATCTCCTGAGAGAAAAGGAGATGGGATACGTCCTCATAAACTTTCTCGGTAGCAATATTCTTGGTCTCGGGATGGTGTTTCTGGGCTTTATAACAGCGAGATTACTATTCAGCATCGGGAGATAGGAGGCAGGGATGAACGTTTTCAAAGAAGAGCTGCTGCTCAGGATATTCATTGGCGAGAGCGACAGCTACAACGGCAAAGCGCTCTATGAATTCATAGTATACAAAGCGAGAGAGCTCCATCTTGCGGGGGCGACGGTCATAAGGGGCATCATGGGATACGGGGCTAACAGCAAGATACACACGGCAAAAATTCTCAGGCTGTCGGAAGACCTGCCTATTATAATAGAAATTGTAGACGACGAAGAGAAAATAAAAATGCTGCTCCCCTATCTTGAAGAAAGTATTGCGAACGGAATCGTTACCATGGAAAAGGTCAAGATAATCAAGTTCCGGAGCTGACTCTCACATGACCCGGCCCTATGCTAGAGCGGTTTCACCGTTCTCCCTCCCGAGCTTGAAGACTTGATGCAACACATTTAAACTACTTGAGAAAGAGGGGGCATAGGGCAAATCATATGAAGATAGCGGTCGGCAGCGACGAGAAAACATATCTGACTGACTTTGTAATAGAGGAGCTTGGGAAAAAGGGTGTCGAGGTCGAGCTCCACGGCCCCCTCAAGGGGGAGAAGCTCGAGTGGACGGATGTGGCCCAGAGGGTTTCTGAAAGGGTGAGGGAAGGGGCATGCGATCAGGGTATACTCTTCTGCTGGACCGGGACCGGGGTCAGTATCGCAGCGAACAAAGTGCCCGGAATAAGGGCCGCCCTCTGCACGGACGCCAGGACCGCGGAAGGGGCGAGGAAATGGAACGACGCCAACGTGCTCGCCATGAGCCTGAGGGCTACTTCCCCGGTCGTGGCGAAAGAGATACTGGACGCCTGGCTGAGTGCGGGCCCTGAAGAGAGCGAGAAAAGGAACGTCGATAAGGTAAGAGAGATCGAAAAAAAATATTGCCGGTAACTTGTACCGGAAGCATGCGATAAAATCCGGAGGAAGAAATGAAGCGTGACGGTTATAACGTCGCAATTGTCGGAGCGACGGGAGCAGTGGGACAGGAGATGATGAGCATACTCAGGGAGAGGAATTTTCCCGTCAGGGAGCTCAGGCTCCTTGCGTCCGAGAGGTCGGAGGGGAAGGAAATCGAATTCAACGGCAGCAGCGTAAAAATAAAAAAGCTGGACGAGAACTCATTCGGCGGCATAGATATAGCGCTCTTTTCCGCTGGTGCGTCGAGGAGCAGGGAATTCGCGCCTGCCGCTGTGGACTCAGGGGCCGTCGTAGTCGATAACAGCTCCGCGTTCCGAATGGAAGAAGACATACCGCTCGTGGTGCCGGAAATAAATCCCCACGCGGTCGCGGGGTATAAGAAGAGGGGGATCATAGCCAACCCCAACTGTACGACCGCTGTAACGATAATGGCGCTCAAGCCCCTTCACGACCTTGGCAGGATCAAGAGGGTCGTGGCATCGAGCTACCAGGCGGTTTCGGGCGCCGGGGCCCAGGCTATCGAGGAGCTCCGCAGCCAAACGCTCGCATGGGCCAATTCTCAAGAGATAATAGCCCGGACGTTCCCCCACCAGATCGCGTTCAACCTGCTGCCCCACATCGACAGCTTCCTCGAGAACGGATATACGAAGGAGGAGATGAAGCTCCATAACGAGACCCGCAAGATACTCGAAGACGACAGCATAGCGGTAACCGCTACGACCGTAAGGGTGCCTGTATTCAGGGCGCATTCGGTTTCCGTCAATATCGAGACGGAGAAGAGGATAACAATCAGGGAAGCGAGGGAGGCCCTCGGCAAATTCCCCGGGGTGAAGGTTGTAGACGAGCCGCAGAACCTCAAATATCCGATGCCGATCGACGCGGCCGGCAGGGACGAATGCCTTGTAGGGAGGATAAGGGAGGATTATACTGTACCCGCGGGGCTCAGTTTCTGGGTCGTCGGAGACCAGCTCAGAAAGGGGGCCGCACTAAACGCGATACAGATTGCGGAGCTTCTTATCAGGGACCACATTTAATGGCGATCTTGAGCGCGGTGAAAAATATCATTGAGATGTTCGAGATGAGGAACCGCTCCGAGCTCCCTCACGGGATAAGGATGGGGGTGGAAAAATATATCAAGGAAGAAGAGAGCATCCTAGTTACGCTTATCTGCTGGAGGACCATCTATAAAGCCCCCAAATTCATCGACAGCAACACGTACTTTCGTACATGGTTCATTCTAACGAACCGCAGGATAATAATCGCGAGGAACTCATCGGGGTTCAAGAGGTTCAGGGACATACCGTTGTCCGGTATTTCGCAGATATTTTATGAGCTTGATTATTCAAAGCCCAGAATCACAATCGCCTCCCCCGGTCATGAAGACATTATTGAATTCCCGAAACAGGTATCGCACCACTGCGAGGGTCTCGAAGAAATAATCAACGCAGCGATCGGGAATGCGAGAGCAATGCTTCAAAATTCGCCGGAAGGCGAATTTATACACTGCGGAGCATGCGGAGGCAGAATCCTCAGGAGAAGCCATTATTGTTCGGAATGCGGGGCGAAGCTGCACGATACTTAACATAAAACGAATCCCGGACAAAGTCCGCTTCCCCACACTCTTATTAACCCAAGAGGCCGAATCCTTGATTTACGCGGCAGCTTCAATATAATGAAATGCAGCCAGCAGAAGGAGGCTTTTTAATGATTCACGGATCGCTAGTCGCCATTGTTACACCCTTTAAAAACGGCAAGATCGACGAAGACGCGCTAAAGAAGCTCATAGAATTCCAGATCGAAAACGGTACTCACGGGATCGTCCCCTGCGGCACGACGGGCGAATCCCCGACCCTGTCGCACGAAGAGCACGAATATGTCATCGAGCTCACGGTCAAGGCGGTCAGGAAACGAGTCCCCGTAGTCGCCGGGACGGGCTCCAACAGCACGAAGGAAGCGATCAGGCTCACGCGGTTCGCGGAGCAGATAGGGGCCGACGCAGCCCTGCTCGTGGTTCCTTATTACAACAAGCCGACGCAGGAAGGGCTTTATCTCCACTTCAGGCAGATAGCCTCTCAGGTCCGCATCCCGCTGATACTCTACAACATCCCGGGGCGCTCGGGCGTCAATATGAACCCCGAAACGGTACTGAGACTCGCGCAAGAGTGTAAGAACATCATCGGGGTGAAGGAGGCTTCGGGTTCGCTGATACAGGCGAGCAAGATACTTTATCTGTGCGGAAGGGACTTTCTGCTCTATTCGGGAGAAGACGCGCTTAATTTCCCGCTCCTCGCGATAGGAGCTAGAGGGTTCATAACGGTAACTGCGAACGTCGCCCCGAGGGAAGTAGCCGACCTCTACGAATTTTATATCAAGGGAGAGATCGACAAGGCAAGGGACCTGCACTACAGGCTTCTTCCTCTTAACGAAGTGCTCTTTATCGAAACGAACCCGATCCCGGTCAAAGCCGCGCTCAGCATGATGGATAAAATCGCCTACGAATACAGGTACCCGCTCTGCCAGATGTCGGACAAGAATTATCAGGAGCTTAAGACAGCGCTCACCGATTACGGGGTCATTAACTGAAACTATATTTTCGTCCATAGTGAGATAATCAGTCATTGCTGCCATGAAATAAAACGACGGGGCTTGGGGTAAGACGAAGGTGGATATGAGTCCCCCGGATCACGAAATGGAAAAACGAATTTGGGCCACGGGGAGGACCCCCGCAGGCGTCGATGAAGCCGGGAGAGGGCCTCTCGCGGGACCTGTCGTCGCGGCAGCCGTAATACTCCCCGAATCGTTTGCGATCGTCGGCCTCGACGATTCGAAGAAACTAACGCACCTGCAAAGGGTAAAGATTCTCCAGCAGATAATTGCCTCCGCCGTAGACATTGCAGTAGGCGTAGTGGACCACGAAACGATCGACAGTACCAATATACTCAGGGCTTCTCTCAGGGCTATGGAGATCGCAGTCAACAACCTCGGGAGGAGGCCCGATTTTCTCCTGATCGACGGCAACCAGAGGACATCGCTGCTCATCCCTCAGGAAACGGTCATCAGGGGGGACTCCAGATGCTGCTCAATCGCGGCGGCTTCGATAGTGGCCAAGGTCAGAAGAGACGAGATTATGAATGAATATCACGAGCTCTACCCGGAATATAATTTCAGGTCGCATAAGGGATATCCAACGAAAGAGCACCTGGAAGCGATCAGGAAACACGGCCCCTGCCCTATCCACAGAAGGAGCTTCAGGGGAGTGCTCGTAATCGATTAATCGGAACTCCGGGAAAATCCGTCTCTACTATTTTTGATACTATTGGTCGACGACTTTGACGGAATTTATAACTATCTCTTCCTTGGGGACGTCCCCGTACATGCCGTTGTTGCCGGTCTCGACAGAGGCGATCTGGTCGACCACGTCCATGCCGTCGATCACCTTGCCGAATACGGCGTACCCGTAATCCCTCACTCCGTTGTCGAGGAAACTGTTGTCGACGAGATTGATGAAGAACTGCGACGTGGCGCTGTCAACGACCTGAGTCCTTGCCATCGCGAGCGTGCCCCTCTCGTTCTTGAGACCGTTCTCGGCCTCGTTCTTTATCGGGGGCTTCGTCGGCTTCTGGCTGAAGTCGGGGGTGAATCCGCCGCTCTGAACCATGAAATTGGGTATAACACGGTGAAATATGGTCCCGTCGTAGTACCCGTCGCCTGCGTACGAGAGAAAATTCTCGACAGATATCGGAGCCTTGTCCTTAAAGAGCTCGATCTTGATATCGCCTTTTGATGTAGACATTATAACCACCGGATTGCCTCCTTCTGATTCGCTTTTTTTGGTTTCGGTCTCTCCCTGCTTCGAGCCCTCCTGCTTGCACCCCGCCATGAGGAACGCCGGCGGAATCAGCAGTATGGCGAAAAAAACAACCGCCGCCGGGCGGAACCGAAAAGATTTTGCTCCCGGGAATAAATTCCAGAATCCTTTTTTCATTTATTTCGACCCTCCTGCATTTTCGGCCACT
>DATIET010000063.1:0-5384 GCA_035455615.1 Thermodesulfobacteriota bacterium | reverse complement strand
ATTAATTCCCTGAACAGTATCCCGTATTCGTCGGAGGTCTTTGATTTGTCCGTACCGATGCGCCAGTGGCACTTTATACTGCTGCCGTCGAAAACCCCGAAAACTATATTGGTATTCCCTATATCGACCGCGAGGACCATTTTTTGCTCCGCTTCCCAATAAGTAAATCCTTATAATCTATTATTTCAAGCGGCGGGGCGAGCCGGCGAAATGATAATCTACTTTAGCCCCCACCTTCTCCTGAGCGCCCACTCGGAGAATAATAACCCCAGTATGAGCAAAAGGAAGAAGGGGTTGTCCCAAAGGAGGACTGTATTATATCCTGTTATGGTCTTCTTGCGGGTGTTTTCGATATTGAGTCCCTCCGGATTGTCTCTGGTCGAAATATACTTTCCCCCCGTCGTGCCGGCTATGTACTTCAGCAGAGCCAGGTTCGACGTGATCCCCCTTAATTCGTCCCCGGGCGGCTCGACTATGAAAGAAGCTTCGGACGTCTCTGAATCAGAAAAATCGGCACCGCCGTCCCCGGGACGGGCTTTAATCTTGTACATGCCCGGTTCGGTCAGTATGATTTTAGCAGCGAGCCTCTGACGCGAGTCTCTTTCAGGCTCTATATCGGATGTGGTTCCGTCGGGCAGGGTCAGCTGCGCTTTTACGGGTATGTCTGCTGCATCGTCACCGCTCAGGTCCCAGATGCCGACTCCGGCGCTCTCTCCCGGGCTGTATACGGCCTTATCGGTCTCGATCCTTACGTCCTTTAATTCCGGGTCGTTGACGAACCAGAGGAAGAGCCTGTTCCAGAATTTTTCATAGAGTGGTGAGACGTCCCCCTCGCTCCCGTAAATGAAATTCCATCTCCAGGAAGAGTCTGATAGGAATGTGGCGGACTTGCCGGACTCGGCCCTTGCCACGGCCAGTATCGGCTCCCCTTCAGGCGAGACCAGGAGAGGCACCGCGTCCGGGTTCAGTCCCTCGACCATGTTGAACCCTTCGAGCTCGGGCATGCCGTTCCACTGCTTCTCGTTTTCCTCCCTGTCCGGGACTATCCTCATGATCGGGTGGTTCTTGCCCGCGGCGGTCAGCTTAGGCCGGAACGCTTCTCCGCTGATCGTATCTGCGGGCGGGCGCGCCATATAATCGAGCTCCACAGGCAGTATTTCGGAAATCGGGGTCCTTCCGTAATTACCGCTGTCGAAGCTCTTGTTCCCGCCGATCATCAGAAACGCTCCGCCGTCGTTCATAACGTAGTCCCTGACGCTCCTCAGATGGAAGCCGAAGATTCCGTAGGGCTGGAAATTGAAATTCTGAAATATCACTATGTCGAACGTCGGCAGCTCGTTTCCGAATATTTCATTCACGGGGAACGGTATAAGGCTGAGCTCGTTCTCCGTAGCGAATACGAGGTCGGAAGGGTCGCGCAGAATGAAAAACGATACGAGGTCGATGTTAGGGTTCCTCTTGAGCGCTTTTCTCAGGAACCTGACGTCCCATGAAGGACTGCCCGCCACGTGGAGGACACGGATTTTATTTATAATTACGTCGGTGTAAAAGGACTTCCGGTTGTTCTCGGGTACGAGCTCGTCGGATAAAACCGGCACGGATACGGTGTAGATCTTTCTCCCGAGGGTTATGGGATTAATTTCGAACTCGGCTTCCCCTTCCTTCGTGCGGGGATCGATATAGACCTCTTTTATGGAGATCAGCTTATCGCCCTCGTAGAGTGACGCGGGGATTCTCATCCCTGCGGGCCCGCCCGACTTCACGACGGCGCTTACTGAATAGGGGTATCTCAGGAAAGAGACTTCGTTCGAATCGATCCTGTCTATCCAAATGTCGTCAGTCGCGTCTGACGTGAGGGCGCCTGCGGTGTTGATCCTGAAGCCGGCATTTTTTAGCGTCTCATCGGAGCCTCGGTCCAGGGACTGCCAGCTCCCCGCGCCGTCCGATATCAGGAGCGCTTCGTCGAGCTCTCCCATCCCGTGTTTGCGGATGAGCTCGCCTAGCAGTTTGCCCATGTCGGTGTATTTGCCCGAGGGCTCGTTCTTCAGTATGGACTCCTGCGAGGATGGTTTCAGGTCCTCATCGAACGTGTAGTAATCGAGGATGAAATCCTGGCCGAGCCGTGTAAAGAAACCGGCGTTATCTCTGAAGAACCCCCTCACCGATTCTATCCTGTCCCCGCCTGAGGCCCCCCCGTCTAGGTTCATACTCCAGGACCCGTCGACTATTACGGCCAGCGTCTTCTTTTCTTCCCTGAAGCTCTCTTCCTTGACAGCGGGGTTCATCAGAATGAAAAGGACGGTGATAAAAGCGAGTGCATGGAGCGAGGTCAGCACAATCCTCCTTCTCGCGCTCTTAAGATTCCTCGTGCTTCTGAGCGAGCCGTAGATTACTATGGCGAACAAAATGAGGAATAAGGCGCTTTCCGCAAGCCCGGGCGGGTTAAGGAAAACGAATTTGCTTACCGCTGACTCCATTACATTAAATTTACCACACGACTCCCCCGTTTTCAGAGCGGCTTAGAATATGAGGAGCCTCCCCTCCTTCATGATAAGCTCCCCGTCGACCGCGACCGTGGGCTTCATTACGACCCCGTCCAGGTGGCTCGCCACCCTGACCGTCCCCCCCATGCTCTTGTTGTCGCCGAACGCGATGTGTATCGTCCCTATCGCCTTTTCGTCCTCTAGCACGCTCCCGGTTATGAGCGCCTTGTCGTGTGTCCCGATGCCGAGCTCCGCGAGGTTGAATGCGAGCTTCCCGAACGGCGTCATGATCGAGAGCAGCTTCTCCGCCCCCCGCCCGCCCGTGATCTCGGTCGCGAAACCCTCCTCCACACTGACCCTTATCACTTCGTCGGTGAGCAGGCCTACCCCCGCCATCGAGCCGTCGAACACGGCGACCCCGCTCGACCTCCCTTCTAAGGGCGCTACGTAGGCCTCGCCAGCCGGAAGGTTGCTGAAGTCCCCGGGATTATGGTTGAGTCCCGTATCCGCGCTCCCCTCCCTGCCTTCTATCACGAGGTTGATGTCGGTACCCTTTTCCGTTGTGACCCTCACATTCGATCCCCGGCTGATTATCCCTGCGAGCCTTTTGCTCCTCTCGGCGATTTTCTCGTAGTCGGCGTTGAGAGTCCTCACCATCGTGTCTTCCGTAATTCCAGGGAGCGTCGCTATCCTCACCCCGGCTTTGCTCGCGTTCCTTCTCGATTCCGTGTGGCTGAGCGATTTCTCAGTGGGTATGAGTACGGCGTCGAAGAGCTTCATGAATTCTCCCACGGTCGCGGGCGGCTCCTCCCCGTTCGATTTGCGGGGTATTATCTCCGTGATAACCGCCTCCGCCCCCAGGCTCCCGGCCGCTTCCCAGAGCGCATACCCGATCTTCCTGAGCGGCTCGTCAGTGATGATGAGCACGTTCTCGCCCTCCTTCACAGCCATACAGTCTCTCACCGCGATCATTGCCGCGCTCATCAGCTTGTCCATATCACGTGTCTCCTCTTGTAATTAGTTTATTATGCATAAAAAATTCGATATTATAATATGCCCAATACCGGAGCGCCCTGTAAATGCGCGCGGCTGAGTGTCCCGGTCAATGTTCGATTCCGGCTTGCGCCGTTGCTTCAATGCGCTCATTCAAAGGAGTGGAAATGTCTGATATCGGTTTGGTGGCGCCTTACTGGAGCGACCTGAAATCTGAAGAACTCGTCGAGACGGCGAAGCTCGCCGAAGAACTCGGCTACCATTCGATCTGGGTGCCCGAGATGTGGGGGCGCGACGCGTTTTCGATCCTGGGTCTGATCGCGGTCAGCACGAAAAGGATCAGGCTCGCTACTGGGATAATCCCAGTTTTCAGCAGGAGCCCTGCAGTCGTAGCCCAGACGATTGCGACGCTCGATGAGATTTCGGGCGGCCGCATGATTCTGGGCCTGGGCGCGAGCGGTCCCGCCGTGATCGAGAACTGGCACGGTGTCCCTTTCGAAAAGCCCCTCCGGAGGACGAGGGAATACGTTGAGATAATCAAGATGATCCTGAGCGGGGCGCGTGTCGACTACGAGGGCGAGATATTCTCGCTTAAGGGTTTCAGGCTCCAGTTCAAGCCTTTGAGACACGATATACCAGTTCTAGTGGCGGCGATTGGACCCCGGAACATAAGCCTCGCGGGCGAATGTGCCGACGGCTGGATACCGTTCCTCATACCCAAAGAGGGATTAAGAGACGCCGGGAAAGGGCTCCGGGAAGGGGCGCTCTCCCGCGGCAGGGAGACGGATAAGATCACTGTATGCCCCTATATCACGACTTCCGTCTCACGCGACGACGATTCCGCGAAAAACGCCGTGAGAGAGCACATCGCCTACTATATCGGGGGGATGGGAGCTTATTATTTCAATACCGTCTGCAGGTATGGGTTCGCTGACGAAGCCGATGCGATAAAGAGTGCATGGGAAGGCGGGAAGAAGGGCGCGGCCCTAGAGGCCGTGAGCGACAGGATGCTCGATTCGCTTTCCGTCTCGGGAACGCCCGAGCACGGCAGGTCCATAATCGCTGATTATTACAAACAAGGCGCCGATGTGCCGGTGCTTGTTTTCCCGCCTAAAGCCTCACGTGAGATCGTGAGGGAGACCATCATAAGCCTCGCACCATCAGGAAATGGGTAATGCCCCGATGACGTCCGAGTTACTGTATTTTCAGGCAGGAATGCCTCAGCAGCTTATGAAGTCTTTCAGCACGCTGCCGTTACTGAGCTGTCTCAGCTTCTTGAGCGCGCGCCTCTCTATCTGCCTGATGCGCTCTCTCGTGAGGCTGTACCTGTTTCCGATCTCGTCGAGCGTGTAGGACTCGTCGTATCCGATGCCGAACCTCATCCTGAGAATGTCTTCCTCCCTGTCCGTCAGGCTGGAAAGCGCTTCCTCGATCTTCTCAGACATGGAGACAGTCGCAAGGAGCGTGTCCGTCGCCGGCCTCGTGTCGGGAATAAAATCTATAAAGCTGTTCTTGGTATCTCCGTTATTCGGGTTCACGGCGTCGAGATAGACGATGTTGGTGGACGTCGCTTTGATGACCTTGTTGACCTTCTTCACGCTGAGACCCGCTTCCTGGGCAATGTTCTCTATATCCGGGTTCTCACCGTTCTCGTGCCTGAGCATGTTCGCCGTCCTCGAGATCTTATTCGCCTGCTCGAGCACGCGCACGGGTATCCTTATCACCCTCGTCTGATCGAAGAGCGAGCGTGTTATGCTCTGGATTATCCACCACGAAGCGTAAGTCGAAAACCTGTATCCCTTCGACGGGTCGAATTTTTCTACTGCCTTGATCAGCCCTATGTTCCCTTCCTGTATTATGTCTGCGAGCGGGAGCCCTCTCCCCATATAGTTCTTCGCTATGCTTATT
>DATIET010000062.1:0-11526 GCA_035455615.1 Thermodesulfobacteriota bacterium | reverse complement strand
CCCCGCTTATAGAAGCCGTTTGATCCGATGGGGACGAAATGACCCCCCGGCACGGCGGCGCGCTGCAAGTCCGCCAGCCAGCCGAGCGACTCCAGACCTATTTCGGTCATATCGTTATTCGGTATCCATTGACCGCACATCAGCATGGCCTGCGGCAGCACTGCATTGCAATAGGACATCTCATCTTCATACCAGCGCCATTCGTCCGAGCGGGTGTTTTGATATAATGCCAGTAACCGCCCGGCCAGTTCGTCCCGGACCTGGCTCGCCCTGCTGTCGCCGGAATAGCGCCTCAGATACTCATGGATGCCTATGAGTGTGAATGCCCAGGCGCGCGGACTGGTCGTGTCGAGAATGGCTGAAAGCGCCTGTTCAAATACCATACCCGCTATGCTCCGGTAAGCAGCCATGCTGGACCTGCCCAATACGGTCGACAGCGCCAATAGCGAGCGTCCCTGACAATCCTCCGAACCGATGGCTTCCAGCCAATGGCGCTGATAATCCAGAAAATTGCGAAATCGTCCGGTCTCCGCGCTGAACGCATACAGAATAAAGGCGAGATACCGGGGAGCCAGTTCCAGGGCCTCTTCGTTGCCCAGCTCATCCAGGAGCGTGCTTACTAAAAGAGCGCGGGCGTTGTCGTCAGTTGTGTAGCCCTCGTTATAATTAGGCACCGTGAAAAGGGCGTGCTGCAGCATGCCGGTCTCATCCGTCATGTGGCGCAGGTGATCGAGCTTGAGAGGGGGCAATTCACCTTCGTGGAGCTTCACTCTAAACCCCGGAGGGACGTAATGCCGGCGTTCTGCCCGGGCCCGTTCAAAACTCTCCATGTACCTCTGCGCCACCTGCGGCCATATCATCTCCCTTCCAAAGAGATACGCCCGTTTCCGCATAGCGTGGCGTTCGGATTCGTTGTCGAGCAAGTAGATCACTTCCCGGGCCAGCGCCGCCGGATCTTTGAACGGCACAAGTGTGCCGCGGCCGTCTGCCAGCATCTCTTCCGCATACCAGTATGGGGTCGAAATCACCGCCTTGCCAGCCCCGAGCGTGTAGGCCAGTGTGCCGGATACGATCTGCGCTTCGTTGAGATAAGGCGTGATGTATATGTCCGCCGCGCTGATGAACTCCACAAGCTCCTCCAGACTTACAAAACGGTTGTAGAAGATCACGTTATCTTCCACGCCTTTTTCCTGAGCCATTCTTTGAAGTGACAACCTGTAGGTCTCGCCCTCATGCTGAATCACATGGGGATGCGTCGCGCCCAGAATCATGTACACCACGTTCGGGTAGCGCTCCACGATTTCAGGCAGGGCGGCAATGACGTTTTCTATCCCTTTGTTGGACGAAAGCAATCCGAAACTGAGCAAAACGAGCTTGCCCTCCACGCCGAAAAGGTCTTTGTGGTAACTCGGGTCCACAAACGGCAAATCGGGAATTCCGTGAGGGATAATATCGATCTTCCCCGGCAGCACGCCATAGACCTCACGCAGAAATTCCGCGCCCCTTTCGCTCATGACGACCAATCGGTCGGACAGGGCGGCGACTTCTTCCAACACCCGCCTCTGATCGGGACCAGGCTCTTTTAAAATTGTATGCAGTGTCGTGACTATGGGCATACGCAATTCGCGTAAGAAGGCCAGAATATAGCTGCCTGCCTTCCCGCCGAAGATTCCGTATTCGAACTGCAGGCACACCAGGTCGACACTATTAATATTCAGGAAGTCGGCGGCGCGGCGGTAAGAGTCGATGTTCTTCTCCGTAAGTTCAAACCGGACGCGGGGCGGATAGGGATATCCGCCTTCGACGTCGTTGACGGGCAGGGCAATACATGCTGTATCCGTATATGCGGCAGCGACAGCCTCGCATAAATCGGTCGTGAACGTGGCGATGCCGCACTGTCTCGGCAAATAGTTGCCGATGAACGCAACTCGATTAATGGTGAAATGTTCTTCCATAATGCGTATCTCCTTCCTATTACCCCATATAACAATGTTCAATATAACGAAGTGCTATTTCCGGGCCAATTGGTACTAAATGGCAGCCCGCTACCCCTGTAAGATCCACAAATTTGGAATAGAGTGTTCTATATCTGGGAAACCGAAGTACAAAGAATTATAACATATATATATAATATGACCGCTCGAAATATCGGACCGGGCAATTTACATTGGAGCAACCGGCTTAATTCGTTAAGAAATCCGGTCTATCTCGACGAAAAATACAGGACTGATAATTCACGCACGCAACGATTCCCCGAAAGATCCTATTAATTATTCAGCCGGGTGATTGGGCTATTCTGAGATTGGAGAACTAACCGCCGCCGGGAATAAACTTTATTATAAAATCCCGAAGCCTTTTGATTCCGATGGTGGAGCCGAAGGGGATCGAACCCTCGACCTCATGAATGCCATTCATGCGCTCTCCCAGCTGAGCTACGGCCCCACGGACCGATATTAATTTAAGTGCTCGTTCGTTTAAAGTCAAATAAAATAATGTATAATTCCTAGCTTCTACTCACTTTTGCCTCGGGTAGAAAGGAGAATTTTGATGAACGTAGTCAACGTCGGTCTCATCGGCGCAGGCACTGTCGGATGCGGGGTCATCGAGGTCCTGCGCACGAACAGGGACATAATCGAAAAGCGGACCGGAATCAGGCTCAACCTTAAAAAAATAGCGGATATAGACCTAGACAGGAAAAGACCCGTAAAAATCCCGAGAAGCAAGCTGACCAGGGACGCGAGGGAGTTACTCGAGGACGGCTCTATTCAGATTATTATCGAGCTCGTTGGAGGAACGGGCATTGCGAAGGATTTAGTGATGGGGGCCATCAGGAACGGGAAACACGTAGTCACCGCCAACAAGGCGCTCCTCGCGCACTACGGCAGGGAGATTTTCGGAGCGGCCGCGGAAAAGGGGGTCGATATCGGGTTCGAGGCGAGTGTAGGGGGAGGAATACCCATCATTAAGGCGACACAGGAGAGTTTCGCCGCGAACAATATCCTCTCCATTCACGGAATAATCAACGGTACGTCCAATTACATACTTTCCAGGATGACCGAGGAAGGATCGGAGTTCGCCCGAGTATTAAAGGAAGCCCAGAAAGAGGGCTATGCCGAGGCCGACCCGTCGTTCGACGTAGACGGAATAGACGCCGCGCACAAGCTCTCGATACTTATCATGCTCTCCTTCGGCATATTCATCAGCTTTGGGAAAATTCACGCGGAAGGCATAAGGGGGATCACCCCGCTCGATATCGCATATGCGGACGAGCTAGGGCACAAGATAAAGCTCCTTGCGGTCGCGAAGTCGAAGGAAAACGGACTCGTAGCGGGGGTCTATCCGGCGCTCGTGAAGAAAGAAACGCAGCTGGCCGACGTATCGGGCGCGTTCAATGCGGTATATCTGGTCGGAGACGCGGTGGGACCGGCGATGCTCTACGGTAAAGGGGCCGGGATGATGCCCACGGCAAGCGCCGTCGTGAGCGACGTGCTTGAGATTGCGAAGGACCTTTCCCTCGGTAATACGCACTCCTCCCCTCCCAGGTTTTACGGCGGCAAGGGCTCGTCACCTCTGATTAAAATGAGCGATACGGCGAATAAATATTATTTGAGGTTTCAGGCCGAGGACAGGCCCGGAGTGCTCGGCAAGATCACGGGGAGCCTGGGGAAGCACGGGATCAGCATCGAGTCCGTCATACAAAAGGGCAGGCACCTGGGCGGCGGTGACGTCCCTGTGGTAATAATGACCCACGAGGCCCTGGAGAAGAATCTCCTCTCCTCGCTCCGGGAGATAGACAGGTTCTCCACTATCAGAGCGAAGACTACGTTCATAAGGATCGAAGACATTTGACAGAGAGACTGAGTCACCGTCTCGTTATTATTAACGCTTCATATTCGGGAACCGGGGGAAGTAAATCTGGCAATATATCCGGTATTAACGGGGCGCGAATCCCATGACAATAAAGATTGATTTCCAAGAGATATTCGATTCGTTACCGGAATCCATCATTATCATAGACAAGGACCTCCGCGTGCTCGATATGAACGACAATGCCGAGAGCACTTTCAGGATTTCGAGGGAGAAGGCCAGGGGACAGCATTCGAGCGCGTTCATGCCGGAAGAAATCGACCGGGTCGCGCTCATGGCGATGGGGGAGGGAAGGACCGTAATCGGCGACGAGGTAAAACCAACACTCAGAAGCGGCGAGCGGATATCCATTCAGGCGGTCGCCTCGCCGCTCTTCACGAACAACGGCAATCTCAAAGGGGCGGTACTTCAGGTAAAAGACATGTCGGGCACGATGTTTCTCAACAGCAAGAGCATACAGGAGATATCCGCTTTAAAGTTCGAGAACCTCGTCCTCGGGCTCGCTCATGAGCTCAAAAACCCGCTCAGCGGGATAAGGGGCGCAGCACAGCTCCTGGCCGAAGACGCCCCGAATAAAGAGGCGCTTAAATGCGCCGAGATTATAACAAAGGAAGCAGACAGGCTGAGGGCCCTGCTGGATACCCTTAAACAGCTCGAGCCCTTCGCCAAAGAGGTTTTCGAGCTGATAGACATCCACGAGCTGCTCATGGAAATCATTTACCTCGAATCGATGTCCAAAGCGGGAAAGCGGATACAATACAAGCAGAACTACGACGTCACCATACCGCCCATACACGGTGACAGAAACGCCTTGAAGCAGGTATTCCTGAACCTTATAAAGAATGCGGCAGAGTCGATCGCCGACAAAGGCCAGGTGGAGGTTTCCAGCAGATGGATAACGGAGCACAGGCTCAAGGGCCAGAACTCGATGTCCATAGAAATCAGGGATAACGGGAGCGGTGTCCCCCCCGATTCATTGGAGAAAATATTCAGCCCCTTTTATACTACCAAGAAGGAAGGCTCGGGCCTGGGACTTTTCCTGGCGTATCAGATTATCGCCAAGCACGGGGGGGCGATTTTCGTTGACAGCGAAGTCGGGGCCGGTACGACCGTCAAGGTTTTCCTGCCTATTTCTGGCGTATAATAACCGTGCTTGGATATGAATTGAAACTAAAATACGACACGAGGCGATGAGCGATAGAAGATATAACATGAAAAAAAAGGTACTGGTCGTAGACGACGAAGAAAGTATAAGATGGGTGCTCGGGAAATGCCTCGAAAAGGCCGGCTACATGGTCCGCTATGCGGAGAACGGGGGCCAGGCAATAGAGAGGGCATCGTCGGAGGGGTTCTCTTCGATAATCCTCGATATCACAATGCCCGATATAAGCGGGTTCGACGTGCTTAAGGAATTCAGGTCGAGAGGAATTAACCCTCCCGTAATCATTATCACTGCGCAGAATACCGTAAAGAACGCAATAGATGCCATGAAGCAGGGCGCATACGATTATATAGCCAAGCCGTTTGACCTCGACGAGGTAAAAATTACCGTACAGAGAGCGATAGAGAGCTATGAGAACTCGAAGAAGCTCGAGATGCTCAAGGCGGAGTCAGGGGATGCAGATTCCCTCCAGGACATCGTCGGCAAATCCCAGGTGATGCTCAACATATACAAGATGATAGGCCGCGTGGCCGAACGGGACATAACAGTCCTCGTCGTGGGAGAGAGCGGGACGGGCAAGGAGCTCGTAGCGCGGGCCATTCACCAGAACAGCATGAGGAGGGACGGCAAAATGGTCGCGGTGAACATTGCGGCCATCCCGAAGGAGCTACTGGAGAGCGAGCTGTTCGGCTATGAAAAGGGCGCGTTCACGGGGGCTTCTCTTTCGAAACAGGGAAGGTTCGAAGAAGCCCATAACGGCACGCTCCATCTCGACGAGATCGGGGACATGCCGCCCGAGCTCCAGACGAAGCTGCTCAGAATACTCGAAGAGAGGAAATTCTACAGGCTCGGAAGCGAAAAACCCACCCCCGTCGACGTGAGGATAATAACGTCTACCAACAAGAACCTCGAAAAAGAGGTGGCCGAAGGCAGGTTCAGGGAGGACCTCTACTACAGACTGAACGCAATCACGATAGAGATACCGCCGCTCAGAAAAAGAATAGAAGACGTAGTGCCGCTTATCGAGCACTTCCTCAATAAATACTCGAAAGAGCTCAGCATAGCTAAAAGGACTATCTCCGATGAAGCCAAAGAGCTCGTCCTCGCCTACGGGTGGCCCGGCAACGTCAGGGAGCTCGAAAACATAATAAAACGAGTCCTCGTGCTCACCTCGGACAGCGTAATCACTAGGGAGACCCTGATCGAAGCTGCCCCGCATCTCGAAGGGAGGGGCAGGAAGGAGCAGGAATCGTTCGATCAGATAATAACGGACGAGCTCAACTTTCTGATCGAGACCGGCACCGCCGATTCCCAGGGGCATATCCATGATAAAATCATCAAAAAGGTCGAAAAGCCCCTCATCGAAGCCGTGCTAAGGATAACTAACGGGAATAAGAAAAAGGCGGCCCAGATACTCGGCATTAACAGGAATACGCTTTCAAAAAAAATGGAAGAGCTGGGACTCGAGGGAAAAGACAACGATTAGCTTTACTGCACTCAGGCAAGCTTATTCAGGCCTTCTATGTGCTCAAGTCCCTCTTTCGCGGCGGCCTGCTCGGCCTGTTTTTTGTTCCTGCCGACCCCCTTGCCCATGCACTTCCTGCCGAGCTTAACCTCTACATGGAAGCATTTGTCGTGAGGAGGCCCTTCCTCGAGCACCACTTTATACTTCGGCACCTTCCTGAACTGCCGCTGAGCTACTTCCTGAAGCCTGGTTTTGTAATCCCTGAATATCTCCTCGTCGCCGTTAAGACAGTTCTTCAGGAGTTTGGTAACTATCCTGTAGACCTTCTTGTATCCCCCGTCAATGAATACCGCCCCTATTACCGCCTCGAACGCTCCGGCGAGGTTCGACTGCCTCTTTCTCCCTCCGGTATTCTCCTCACCCTTCCCGAGAAGCATCTGCTTGTCTATCTTGAGCCCTTTTGCGAAATGGGCGAAATTCATACGGCTCACAATAGCGCTCCTCATTTTGGAGAGCTTGCCCTCGGACGCGTCGGGGAAGAGGTCGTATAAAACACGCGCGACGATGAAACCCAGGACGGCATCGCCCAGGAACTCCATTCTCTCGTTGCTCTCGACGGAAGTCTCGTTGGCGTAGGAACTATGCGTAAGCGCGGTTTTGAGAAGCTGCGGATCCTTGAAGTTGTAATTGAGCTTCTTCTCGATCATTGACTTAGAAAATTATCATCAAGAAGAACTAAAATCAACCGGCCGCCCTAGAGCCGACCTTAAAATATATGCAATTCCAGTGGTGATTTGAAGCGGCGGTTTGTTCAAACAATGCCGGATTCGGGAGTGGGTCCTCTCCGCGAATTATATAAATAGAGAGAAATCCAAACCCGAATTCGATCGTAATATCGAGTATAATAGGATACGCTCGAAAGAGGCGTACTATAGATACGAGGTGCAGAATGGTTATCAGACCGGCAATTCTAATCGCATGTTTATTGTTAGTAACCACGGCAGGTTACGACTCCCATGCCCAGGACTCCCAGAACGGAAAGCGCACGCTGAGCGTCACGGGAAACGGCAAGGCGGACGCCGCCCCTGACGTCGCGTACCTGACCCTATCGGTCGAGACTCTCGCAAAGAACGCTTCCCAAGCGGTCAAGGATAACGCGGAGACGACGAACAAGGTCATACAGGTGATAAAATCGAAGCTCGGCAAGAACGACAAGGTCTCGACGGCGGGATACAGCCTCACGCCTGTCCATGAATATAACAACCAGACAAATAAGACCGATTTCAAGGGCTACAGGGCGAGCAACAGGATCATAGTCGAAGCACATAACCTGAAAGAAATCGGGAAGATCATCGACGCCACAGCAGAGGCCGGGCTCAACAACATCGAAAGCCTCTCGTTCGATACCACGAAGAGGGATGAATTCAGGAGGGAGGCGCTCACCCGGGCCGTGAACGACGCGAAGACGACGGCCGAGACGCTAGCGAAGGCAGCGGGCGTCAAGATAACCAGGATACTCCAGCTTTCCCCGTCATTCGATTACCCGGTACCAGCGTACAGGGACTATGCCCTCGCCAAGGAAGCAGCGCCGGCAGCGCCGCCTACGCCAATAGAGCCGGGCGATATATCGGTAAGCGCGTCGGTGAATATAGTGTTCGAAATAGAGTGAAGGGTCAGTCCCCGGAACGGCACTCCTCGCAGCTGCAAAGCTCTCTCAGGAATTCATACGTATAAATCCCCGTATCGTGCTTGTCATTCCAGCTGAACCTGAATGCGTATTGCCCCACGGGCTCTATGCTGAGGGGCTTGATCGACGAAGACTGCACCCTGAGCGGTATCGTTTTTTTGAAAGGCAGCTTGCCGTTCTTGCTGGTTTTCCGGAGCTGTCTGCAGGTAGCGCACGGGCATTCCTGCCTCAGGTCTTCGTAGAGATAGATGCTCTCGTGCCCGTCGTCCCATATGATCTGGAGCGCCGTATCACTGAACTCTGTTATTTCCGCGGGCTTGTATTTAATGGTTTCGTCCCCCCTGGCTGCATCTACGGATCGCGCGTCTATATTGTACCGTACCCCGGGGCAATTGACTCGCATCATCAGAGATACTTAATAATCTCATGTCATTAAAGTGCGTCGTTGACATATTTTATACGGAAATTGTATAATCCTTTCCAGATGAAAAAGGATGTCGCGGGGACGGTTGCGGAGTGGATCAGAGAGGCGAGGAAGATCGTGGTCCTCACGGGGTATGACCTTTCCGCCGAGTCCGGACTGCCTGATTTCTCTGACCCCAGGCTGAACCCCCACATCAGGGACTTCCGCGAGAGCAGGGAGGTAAGGGCCGAGTACTGGAAGAAAATCATGGATATTTACCCTTCGCTCATCAGCGCGGAGCCGGGTCCGGGGCACCGGGCGCTGGCGGAGCTTGAAATACTGGGGAACCTCGACTGCATATTCACGCAGAGCACCGACGGGCTCCATCACAGGGCGGGCAGCGCGACAGTCATCGAGCTCAACAGCAGCATTCTCTGGGTCACCTGCCCGAGCTGCGGCAAGGATTATTCGATTGACGAGATCGCGGGCATGCTGGATAAAGGCGCGGAAGTGCCCGCGTGCAGGGAATGCGGGAGTGACCAGCTGAAACCCGCGATTTCATTCCCGGGGCAGCCGCCGCCTCACTGGGAAGCCCGGGAGGCGTGGATGAGGCTCCATAGCGCCGACCTCTTTCTCATAGCGGGCGCATCGCTCGACAAGGAGCCCGTAGCCTCTTACCCCTACCTCGCCAGAGAGAATAACGCCAAAGTGGTGATCATAAACGAGAAGGAAGGCCCGGCTGACGACCACGTCGATGCTGTCATTTACGGCAAGCCGGGCCAGGTGCTGGGCTACATTATAAAAAAAGTGAAGGAAAGCATTACCATCTCCTGACCGATAACGGTATAATAGAGACTCCTGCAATCAATCCGTACTACTAATTCAAAGGGAAATTCCGAGGAGAGAAATGGCTGAGGAAAAACCGCTCACGACCGACGTAAAAAGATACGTATCCAATACAGACAGGGACATCTATACGGTGAGCAATATCCCCGAAGAGGTCATCGCCGTAATATTCGCCTACGTGAGCAGGAGCCCGAAAGGCTTCAGGGAGAATATCGGGGCAGTCATTCAGGAAGAGGAGCTCGGCAGGGAGAGGGCATCGAAATTCCACGAAAAGTGGGTGCTCAATTACGGGCACGCCTCCGTTGCGGAGCACGCAGTGGTGCACGTGGGTATCGAGAGGGTATCCCGTCTCTTCTCTTCCATACTCGAGCTCTCGAACGAGTACCTCTCGTTCACCGAATATTCGCAGAGGTACCAGAAGCCGTCGAGAGGGGATTTTTATGTGCCGCGGGAGCTGGATCAAAACCCGGCGCTCAGGGATGAATACCTGAAACTCAACGACGACCTCTACACCGCATATTCCGGGTTGAATGAAAAGCTCCTCGGGTATTTAAAGAGAACGGAGCCTCCGCCCGTGGGTACCGATGAGAAGGCGCATATGAGGGCGCTCGAAAAGATCGCTTTCGAGGACGCCCGCTACGCCCTCACGCTCGCCACATTTACGAATCTCGGCATGACCGCGAACGCGAGGGCGATCGAGGACTCGCTCACGAAGCTCCTGTCGAATAAGTATGAAGAGGTCAGAAGGAGGGCTGAGGAGATAAAGGACGAAGTCAGGTTCTCCGTGCCCACTCTTGTGAAATACGCCAACGAAAACAGATACATTAAGGAGACGAGAGAAGAGCTCGTTAAAATTGTGGACTCGTTGTCCGTGCAAAGCAATACCGGGCGGTCAAACAGAGGCCCGGCCGTTAACCTCCTCGACTTGACGGGTAAGGGCACCCCGAATCCCGAGGAAGCTGCCATCGATAAAATGATAAGAGCCATACTGTTCGAGCACTCGGACTCGGGATATGCCGCGATAGACGAAGCGCTAAAAGGGCAAAACCCCTCCTCGAAGCTCGAAATACTGAAAAAATCGCTCGGGAAGCTCGGGAAATACGACAACCCGGTAAACGCGCTCAGACTCGTCGGGTACGAGGCGGAGTTCGTCATAAGCGAAGCGTGCTGGCACCAGCTCCTCCGGCACAGAAAGACTGACTGGATTTACAAAGACCCCTCTGTGTCTCACGGCATCACCGTGCCGCCCAATATGGAAAAAGCTGGGGTTACCGGGCTGCTCAAAGAAGCGGCGGAGAAAAGCGAGGAGCTTTACGAAAAGCTTACGAATGAAGGCTTGTCCGAGACGGCGAGCTACGTCGTGACGAACGCGCACCAGAGGCGCGTTATAGGCGGCTTCGACCTCTGGGAGCTCTATCACCTTATAAATTTAAGGATGTCCGAAGGGGCGCAGTGGGATATCAAGAACGTAACCGGGATGCTCGCGAATGAGATAAGGAAACATCATCCCAACCTCGTCGCCCCCGCGCTCAAGAGGGTGAAATAAATTCGAACATGAACCTCACTAATTCAGAGTGACCCCCGACATGGCAAACCAGGAGCACGTCGCAATAATAAAAAAAGGGGCGGTGGAGTGGAATAAATGGAGGGAAGAGAATCCGGGCGTGAAGCCCGATCTCGCATGGGCAAACCTCGTCGGCACAGATTTAACCGGTATGAACCTCGAAGGGGCGAACCTGAAACTCGCGTTCTGCAAGGGTTCCAACCTTAATGGAGCGAGGCTGAGCGGGGCTACCCTGTTCGGTACAAATTTAGAGGGGGCTAACCTGGCAGGCGCGACACTTGAAGGGGCCACGCTCGAAGGGGCGCACCTGATAAAAGCCGACCTTTCGGGGGCGAACCTCAGGGGAGTTAACCTGAAACTCGCAAACCTGCAGGAGGCTATACTCGAAGGCGCGGACCTGACCGGATGCGCGAAGCTCACGGCGGAGCAGCTTTCCGCAGTGAAAACCCTCCGCAATGCGAAGCTCGACCAGGCCCTTTCAGCACAGATATCGAATACCCACCCGGAGCTGCTCTGAGAATTTAATCCCCCC
>DATIET010000061.1:0-4509 GCA_035455615.1 Thermodesulfobacteriota bacterium | reverse complement strand
TCTTCAAGTCAGCGTCGATGAGCCTCTGCCTGCCGTCGTATCCCATCTTGGATTTCATGTGATAGTCGGGCTCGGTGCACGCCCTGGTATAGAGGCTGAGACCGCTTATGTAGTCGCCGATCGCGAGCAGCGCCGTCGACTGGACGTTCACCATCCTTGGCGGAGCCGGGATGCTGTTGAGCCGCACCCTGAGGCCTTCCACTATACCCTGGTAGTATCCGAACTCGTACGAGCACACGTCGGAGCTCGAGTTTTGGAGGTTAACAGCCTTCTCGCTCACCGATTTGCCTACTTCTGAAAGCTCATAGAGTATCGGAGTGATGTCTTTAAGGTATATCTTCTCCTTATTATCGTATACGGCGGCTTCCGCGTCCGAGTCGCCGTACAGGACGAAGGGGAAAGCCGCGATTACGATCAATGCGAATATTGTAGCAATATTTTTGCAGACCGATTCGGCTGTGCTGTTCATTGCTTTTAATACCTCCTGTCGATTCTCCGGTCCGGGTGCCGGGATCAAGTACTTTGCTTTAAAAATAAATTACATGATTATCGTGCGACTTCGAAGCTTAATTTTCTTATTCTAAAATAGAGACCCTGCGCGGTCTTATGATCTTTCTCCGGCCTCAGGGCGATTTTCGCTGCCGGCAGCCGGTCCCCGTCGGCGGGAAAACCTTATTCCTTGAACTCCTTCGCGAGCGGGGCGTCGAACTCGACGTCGATCTTGGGACCGTCCGCAGCGGTATCGTCAATCGTGAGCTTGCCCGCCATACGGTCGGCCGTGTCTGTCGTCAGAGCGAGCGCGGACAGGTCGTCGTTTCCGGAATACTGCATCATCCCGTCATTCGTGACGACCCAGTAAACGACCCTGACCGTTCCTCCGAAGTCTTCTCTCCCGACCGTCATGCCCTCCGTGAGCCCGGTCGCGCACGAGGCGTTCTTGCATTCGGAAATTTTCTGTCCTATATCGGCAGGCGTAAGGATCACGGTGCTCACAGTCTTGCTCGAATCGAACATGTCCGGTCCCTTGACGAGATACGCGTACTTTAGATCCACTGTCTTGTCTTTAATCTTGATTGTCCCCTTCGCCGTTCCGCCTGCGGCGGATGCATCGGACGTGAATAAATTCAATCCCCCGGTTCCGAGAACGACTGTCAGAAAGAATAGGAACGAAAATAGGTTTAAGGGTTTTACAATTCTCCCGATCATGCTACATCTCCTTTTGCTTAAGTTTCGGGTCCGGCCCGGGATTTCGAACAGTTGTTAGCTATAGCTCGAAATTTGTCCGGCCCCCCGCATTCGGGGAATCCGGCGAGCCTCGCCCTTCTTTCGGAGATTATGCTTAAGCGGCACCGCTCAGTCAATGGCATCTCTCAATATTCGAGGGCGTCCGCGATTTATGACCGGACTGGCAATTGACGGCGTTTTGGATATATTGATTCGAAGAGGTGGGGAATATGAAATACATTCCTTTTGCGGTGCTTTGCTTTACCCTGATTCTTTCAGGCTGCATAGAAGTAGGCGATTCCGGCTCGAACCCGATACAGGGAGAGGTCGTGGAGAGGAGACATCTCACCGATGATGAGGTCGTGATATGGAACGATCAGGCGGACTGCATGGAGTCAGAGAGTAAATCGAGGCCTGATATCGAGGACCTGAACTCTACGGATGTCGATATCGTCCCCGAGATAACGATAAGGAAAGACCTGATGTGCGGAAATATTCCGCCCGATAACCTCATCGCCTGCCAGACGGAGAACGAGATTGCTATACTTGACGGATTGGATCAGCAAACCTTCAACAGAGCTTTGAGGCACGAGGAAATCCATTACATCCTGTTTTTTGAGACCGGCAACAGCGACGGCGGCCACAAGAGCATCTGGTTCGATATCGAAGAAAGCCCCTGCCCTGAGACCGGGCAGTAACCGGGCATATTCCGCCGGTTTGTGGATATTGCCGGCGGCTCCGACTCCGTGAGACCGGCCCGGGCATGCCCCATTCTCCTTGACTGCGCCTTCAGTTGGGGTAGCTTATCAGCGGTTTCATCCTTGCCGGTACAAAATTTCAATAAAAGGTATAAATTAATTTTATGGGACTAAAATGCGGAATCATAGGGCTTCCCAATGTAGGGAAGTCCACACTTTTTAACGCGCTCACGAACGCCGGGGCGGAGATGGGGAACTTTCCCTTTACGACGATAGAGGACAACGTCGGGATAATCCCGGTCTCGGACGATAGGCTCTATAAGCTGGCAAGCCTCGTGAAACCCCAGAAAATAACGCCGAGCTACCTCGAAGTAGTCGACATCGCCGGCCTCGTTAAAGGGGCTTCTGAGGGGAAGGGCAAGGGTAACGCGTTCCTCGCGAGCATCAGGGAAGTCGATCTCATACTCCATACGGTGCGGTGCTTCGAAGACGATAACGTCATGCACGTCGAGGGCTCGACCGACGCGATGAGGGACATACGCATAATAGAAGACGAGCTAATACTGAAAGACCTGGAGACCATAGAGAGGCGGGAGGAGAGGCTCCAGTCGCAGGCGAAGAGCGGGGATAAGAAGACTAAAGACGCCCTCGAAATAGTGACCCGGCTCAGGGAATTTATAGAGAGCGGGAACAAGGTCAGGAATTTCCCTCTCGACGAGGAATCCGCCAAGGTCGTGAGGGAGATGTATCTCCTTACCCGCATACCGGTCCTCTACGTGTGCAACGTCGGCGAAGGGGACATACCGGACGCCTCGGGGAACGAAGAGGTGCGGAAAGTGAGGGAGTACGCCGGGAAGGAAGGATCCGAGGTTATTGTCCTCTCGGCCAAGATCGAGGCGGAGATCGCGGAGCTTCCCTACGACGAGAAAAAGATGTTCCTCAAGGACCTCGGCCTGGAAAGCTCGGGACTCGACAGGCTTGCCAGGGTCGCATATGATAAACTTGGACTGATCACCTATTTTACACAGGGGCCCAAGGAAGTGAGGGCATGGACGGTCAGGTCCGGGTCGAAGGCGCCCCAGGCGGCGGGCGTCATACACTCCGACTTCGAGAGGGGGTTCATCCGCGCCGAGACAGCCGGGTACGACGATTTCATAGCGGCGGGCTCCGAGGCGGCCCTTAAAGAGGCCGGGAAAATGAGGTCCGAGGGGAAGGAATACGTGGTTAAAGACGGGGACATACTCCTCTTCAGGTTCAATGTATAAAGAAATAATAAGGCCTCTACTCGACAGGCTCGATTCTGAAACCTTCCACAACATAGCAAGGGAATCCCTACATTTAGCGGAATCGGCACCGTTCACGCTCAAGGTAGTCGAGCTTTTCACGGACGGCCGCAAGAGGTTCGCCGACCCGAGACTCCGCACAACTTTGGGAGGGATTGAATTCGAGAACCCGCTAATCGTAGGCGCGGGCTGGGATAAAGCGGGCCGGGCTCTTATGGGTCTCTGGCAGCTCGGGTTCGCGGGCGTCGAGGTGGGCTCCGTGCTCGAGTACAGGCAGCCGGGCAACCCGAAGCCGAGGCAGTTCATGGTCTCGCCCGGGGTCGCAATAAACTGGCTCGGGTTCAACAGCCCGGGCATGGACGTGGTCGCCAGGAACCTGAACAGGTATGAGAACGCGCCCGTCCGAATCGGCATCAGCATAGGCATGAACAGGGACGTCCCACACGACAATTCACCAGAGGCTCATGCTGTTGTCGCCAAGCGGCTTTACGGATACGCCGATTACTTCGCCATAAACGTAAGCTCTCCGAATACGCCCGGACTCAGGATGCTCCACGAGAAGGGGAGGAAGAGGGATATCATACAGGCCGTGAACGACGCGATGGAAGGAGAAGGCGGGAGGAAGCCGCTCTTCGTAAAGATCGCGCCCGAGCTCGGCCTGAAAGAAGTGGACGACATATTGGAAGTCGCGGTTGAGCACTCGATCACGGGGATTATCGCCGCCAATACCGCAGACATGCCGGAGATGAAGGCTAAATACGGGGAGAAATGGAGGAGCCAGCAGGGAGGGCTCAGCGGGGACGACGAGGATTACAGAAAGATGACTACTGAAAAGGTCGCGCACATATACAGGCAGGCGGGGGACAAGCTAGAGATAATCGGGGTAGGCGGGATTAAGGACGCAGCGACTGCACTTGAGAAGATTAAGGCGGGGGCCAGGGCGCTTCAAATTGTGACGGCGATAAGGGGAGAGGGGACTGCCGTAGCCGGCAGGATCAACCGTGGGATCGTGGAGTACATGGAGAGGGAAGGGGTCGGGTCGCTCGATGAACTGGTCGGCGTCGATGACGGGAAGTGAAGTCACACGCAGACCGCTGCGCGGAATATAGTCCAATTGGCGCAATTTTCCAACCAGGTTCACCAAAACTACACCAAAAGTACCCCAAGAATACACCAATTATAACATTTAGGCATGGGGATCCTTATGCAATATCCTGCAGGCATATACACTCAGGCAATATGCGGAAGGGCTATTGTAGAGACTAATAGAGTAAGAAACCTTAACAGAGTCAGTTTATGATTTG
>DATIET010000060.1:0-5413 GCA_035455615.1 Thermodesulfobacteriota bacterium | reverse complement strand
GCTCAGGGCGAGGAATTCCCGGTCCGCATTAAAGGCATTGGGACGCACAACGTGATGAACGCCCTCTGCGCAACGGGCATAGCGCTATCCTTCGGGTGCGGAAAAGACGAAATAACAGAGGGGCTCGGGGGTTTCACTCTTCCGCACATGAGACTCGAGGTCGTGGAAAGCCCGGACGGATTCAGAATAATAAACGATACGTATAACGCGAACCCCGACTCCATGCGGAGCGCCGTGAACGAGCTCGTGAGTTTGAAAGGCAAAGGCAGGGCTATCGCCGTCCTCGGCGATATGCTCGAGCTCGGGGAGAAGAGCGCGAGCGAGCACTTCGGCCTGGGGGAGTATCTATCTGCATCAGGCGTCGATTACGTAGTCGCCTGCGGGAATTTCGGACGGACGGTGCTCGAAGGGGCCGGCGGCAAGACGAGCGGTTTCTATGCGGAGTCGCACGAAGAGGCTGCCGGGACGGTAAAGGAAATCGCGAGGCCCGGCGACCTGGTGCTCGTCAAGGGCTCCCGCGGGATGAGGATGGAAGAGGTCACAAAGAGGCTCGTCTAAGGAGTATATAAATGTTTTACCTTCTTTATCTGATGAAGGACGACTTCATTCTTTTCAACGTGTTCAGGTACATCACGTTCCGCTCTTTCGGCGCGGGCGTAACGGCGTTTCTCATAAGCATTATCCTGGGCGGGGTCTTCATCAATTTCCTCAGGAAAAGACAGTTCAGCGAGAATGTAAGGGACGACGGTCCCGCTTCGCACAAGACCAAGGCCGGGACCCCGACCATGGGCGGGGCGTTTATAATACTCGCGATACTCTTCTCGTCCCTTCTATGGCTCAACCTCACGAGCGAAATAGTCTGGGTCGTGCTTCTTTTCACGCTCAGTTACGCGCTTATCGGATTTCTCGACGACTGGCTCAAATATTCGAGAAAGAAGGGGATGAAGGCGAGGGTGAAGTTCTCGCTCCAGATTCTTTTCGGGGTGCTCTTCGTGCTGCTGATAATGAGCGACCTCGACGGTTTTACCATGTCGCTCAGCGCGAACCAGGTGGCCGATTACTCCTTTACTTCAGTCGTCTTCCCCTTCTTCAAGAAAGCCGTGATTAACCTCGGCTGGCTCTATATACCTTTCGCGTTGATCGTAGTAGTGGGCGCTTCAAACGGGGTGAACCTTACGGACGGTCTCGACGGGCTCGCTATCGGCTCTATAGCCGTGGCTGCCGCGACCTATATCATCTTCGCCTATCTCTCGGGCCATGCCGAGTTCTCGAAATACCTCCAGATACCCTATATACCGGAGGGCGGGGAGCTCGCGGTCTATCTCGCGGCCGTGGGCGGGGCCTGCCTCGGTTTCCTCTGGTATAACTCTCACCCGGCGGAGGTCTTCATGGGGGATGTCGGCTCGCTTTCACTGGGCGCCGCTATCGGCTCCGTAGCGCTGATATTGAAGCAGGAGATACTGCTCATTATCGTGGGCGGGATTTTCGTCGCCGAGGCTATGTCCGTCATCCTGCAGGTGGCGTCGTTCAAGCTCACGGGGAAAAGGGTCTTCAAGATGGCCCCTCTCCACCATCATTTCGAGCTCTCTGGCTGGTCGGAGTCCAAAGTGGTCATAAGGTTCTGGATAATATCGCTCGTTCTTTCTCTATTCGCCCTATCGACGCTGAAACTAAGATAATTGCGGTGAACGGTTTATTTGATGAGCTTTAAAGGCGGTGCAATAAATTCTGATGGAGTTAGGTGACAGGAGAATGCTCGTTGTGGGAGTCGGCAAGACAGGCATCGAGACCGTTAAATTCTTGCTCCGGAGAGGCGCGCGCGTGTCCGTGAGCGACAGCTCTCCCCTGGAGAAGATAGCGGAGCAGGCCGGGATGCTCGAGTCCCTGGGAGTGAAGTGTGAGACGGGCGGGCATAAGAGGGAGACTTTCCTCGCGGCGGATACGATAGTATTGAGCCCGGGCGTCCCGTTCGGCATACCGCCCGTCCGGGAGGCGATTGAGCACGGTGTCGAAGTGATAAGCGAGGTCGAGCTCGCATCGAGGTTCATAAATAAGGATAAACCCGTGATAGCCGTTACAGGCTCGAACGGCAAAACGACCACCTCGACCCTCATAGCCCGCATTCTCGAGAAGAACGGCAGGAATGTGTTCCTTGGGGCCAATATCGGGACGCCGCTCATTCAAATCGCCGACGACTGCGACCGCTACGACATACTAGTGCTCGAGCTCAGCAGCTTTCAGCTCCAGGGCATAGAAACGTTCCGTCCCGATGTATCCGTCATACTCAACGTCACCCCTAACCACCTGGACCACCACTCGAGCTTCGACGAGTACGCGGAGTCCAAGATGAAGATTTTTTCAAATCAGACCGAGCGGGACTGGTGCATATACAAGGCGGATGACGAAGTGATAGGGAAATACGTCCACCGTATCAGGTCGAGGAAAATTCCTTTCGGCTCAGGCCGTGACGGGAACGGTATATCCTGCGACGGGCGCGGGATAAGGTACGGAAACGACTACTACGGGCTCGAGGGAGTGAAGCTCCCGGGCTACCACAACATCGAGAATATAATGGCCGCGATCGCTGCCTCGACGGCAGTAGGGTGCGACCCGCGCCTTATACACGAGGCTGTGATCGAGTTCGATCCTCTTCCGCACAGGATCGAGTACATAGGGGAGATAAGGGGGGCAAAGTTTTATAACGATTCGAAATCGACGAGTCCCGATGCTACGCTCCGAGCTCTAGAGAGCCTGCCTCCCCCGATAATCCTCATATCCGGGGGTAAGGACAAGGGCGTCAGCTTCGAGCCGCTCAAGGGGACGATAGAGGATAAAGTCAAGTTAATGGTGCTTATGGGCGAATCAAGATTCAGAATGCAGACGGATTTGGGCGGAAAGGTAGGTGCTGTGCTCGCCCGGTCCCTGGAAGAAGCAGTAGAGAAGACACTCGAGAACCTCGCTCCCGGGGATACAGTCCTCTTCTCACCCGCATGCTCGAGTTTCGATATGTTTAAGTCGTACGAAGAACGAGGAAGGAGATATAAAGAACTTGTTAGAAATATTCAGCTCATCCAAAGCAAAGGCCTATGATATAGGCGTTATCGTCTCGGCCGTTTTTCTGACGGCGGTAGGCGTGTTGATGGTCTACAGCACAAGCTCCATATACTCCCTCGAGATGTACGGGAACGCCAATTACTTCCTCATACGCCACGCTATATACCTGGCGATCGGCCTCGCGTCGATGATAGTGCTCATGAGGATCGATTACAGGCTCCTGAGGAAATTCGTATATCCGGCATATCTTCTCGGCCTCGTGATGCTCGTAGCGGTGCTCATCCCCGGCATAGGCAAGCAGGTGGGCGGCGCCAGGAGGTGGATCGACCTCGGTCTCCTCACCTTCCAGCCGTCCGAGTTCGCAAAATACATACTCGTCCTCTACCTGGCTCATTCGCTCACGAAAAAGAGGGACAAGCTCGATAACTTTATAGTCGGCTTCGCCTCTCATATATTAATAGCGGGCGTCTTCGTGATACTCGTGCTGCTGGAGCCCGATTTCGGCACCGCGACGATAATGCTCGTCACCATTTTCTTCATGCTGTTCATAGGCGAGGTCAAGATGAAATACCTGCTGCCGGTCGGTATCGTTTCAGTCATATTCCTCTGCCTGGCGGTTATTACGAAGGGTTACAGGATGAACCGCGTAATGTCTTTCCTCGACCCCTGGCAGGACCCCCTCGGTTCGGGCTACCAGGCCATTCAGTCGTTCATAGCTTTCGCATTGGGGGGGGTCTCCGGCACTGGGCTCGGCGACAGCTCCCAGAAGCTCTTCTTCCTGCCCCAGGCGCACACCGACTTCATATTCTCCATAATAGGCGAGGAGCTAGGGTTTATTGGCATCGTGCTCGTGCTTGTAGGGTTTGGCGTTCTCCTGGTCAGGAGCCTCAAGGTCTCGCTCAGGGCCCCTGATCTCTTCGGCTGCTATCTCGTTTTCGGATGCGTCATACTCATCGCTCTTCAGGCGGGGATCAACATGGCCGTTGCCGTGGGCCTGTTTCCGACGAAGGGGCTCACGCTCCCCTTCATCAGCTACGGGGGCACCTCTCTGATTGCGTCTCTCTCCGCGGTAGGGGTGATCCTGAACGTCTCGAGATCAGGTTTAAAATGAAGGTCATCATCGCCGGGGGAGGCACCGGGGGGCACATATTCCCGGCAATCTCGGTTGCCGAAGAAATATTAAAAAGGAGCGGGACGAACGAAGTTCTTTTCGCGGGTACGAAAAAGGGGCTGGAAAACGAATTGCTCACAAAAAGAGGATTCAGAGTCGAACATATAAGCGCTCAGGGGATCAAGGGCAAGGGAGTCAAAAAAAGCATTGCCGCCCTTTTATCCGCGTGTAAGGGGGTCTCCGATTCGATGGCCATGATAAAGAGGTTCCGCCCCGACGTTGTTTTAGGCGTCGGGGGTTACGTCTCAGGTCCCATGGTGCTGGCGGCCTCTCTCAGGGGCGTGCCGACTGCGATCTGCGAGCAGAACAGTTATCCCGGCCTGACTAACCGCATCCTCGGAAGGTTCGTAAAGAAGGTGTTCGCGACATTCGGGGAGAGCGTCGGGTTCTTCCCACGCGGAAAGGTCGTAATAACCGGAAACCCAGTGCGGAGCGATATCCTGAACGCCGTGAATCCGAAAGATGGCTCCGATTCGATGACGATCCTCGTATTCGGCGGGAGCCAGGGCGCCCATAAACTGAACGAGTCGGTCCCGGAGGCGATATCCAGGCTCGGGAGGGCCGATATCAGGGTCATACATCAGACAGGGGACAGGGATTACGAGACCGTTAAAGACGCCTACGCGGTGCGTGGTATCGATGCCAGGGTGCTTAGGTTCATAGACGATATGGCCCGAGCCTACGGTGAGGCCGATTTTGTAATCGGAAGGTCGGGCGCAGGGACGGTCGCCGAGATTACGGCGCTCGGTAAACCCTCTCTCCTCGTTCCCTATCCGTTTGCAGCCAACAACCACCAGCTCGAGAACGCAAGGGTGCTGGAGCGCTCGGGGGCCGCTGTGATCGTCGAGGACGGGAACGCCCGGCCCGAAAATCTCCATGCGGCATTGACCAAACTCCTCCGGAAGGACAAACTAACTACGATGGCGTCGAATGCGCGGAGCCTCGGCAAACCCGACGCCGCGGCTCGGATTGTGGATGAAATTTCGAGACTTGCCGGAGAGAATTAGTGTACGGAAAAATCAAGAGGATACATTTCGTTGGTATAGGCGGCATAGGAATGAGCGGTATCGCGGAGGTGCTGCTGAATATGGGTTACACGGTTTCGGGCTCCGATTTGAAAGAGTCGGACACCGTTAAGAGGCTAAGGGACCTGGGGGCTGCGATTTCCATAGGACACAGCGGTGAAAA
>DATIET010000059.1:0-5694 GCA_035455615.1 Thermodesulfobacteriota bacterium | reverse complement strand
ATTCCGGGCCTGTTCAGGCCGGTGATAGACGGGGACAGGATACTCGTAGACGGCGGAGTCCTTGAGCCTGTACCTGTGAACGCTCTCAGGCGTCTCGGCGCGGACGTCGTGGTAGCGGTCGATCTCCTGAGCAACCTGTCTCCGATAATTGGCGGCGTGAAGACGAGACCTGTGTTCGTCGATTATATCCGCTCTCTGGCCGAGAAGTTCTACATGGAGGATTTGATCGTAGCGAATGACCGGGAAAGCGAGGCCGCTATGTCGCTCGTCGATATCATACAGAGGAGCTCCATAGTTGCCCAGAGGAGGCTTACGGAATATAATTTCAGGGACAATCCCCCGGACCTCGTCATCGACCCACCGCTCTCCGGTATCAAAGTCCTCGATTTCCATCGGGGCGAATCAATAATCGAAGCTGGCAGGCAAGCCGCGGAGAAAGCCGTTCCCGAGCTGCGGGACCTTCTCACAAGAACCTGCTCCCGATAAATTCTCTTCTTCCCCTCTTCCATTCGAGAAAGAGCAGTACCCAGGCAGGGGCGAATTCGAGCCAGACGATTACGTTCGTGAATACGTCCAGCCCTCTACGCGGCTCGAAATAATACCTCAGATAGTAGAGCGGGAGTAATGCTGTCAGGGTGAGGAGCGAGAACCTCGGCTGAAGGGCTAAGAAAGGGAGGAGCCACGTGTAGTACCATGGGAACTCGGTCGGGCTTATCAGGAAGACGAACGCGACGATAAAAAGGCTTTTTTTGAAGAAGTCGCTTCCGGCGGGCTTCCCGTAGGACATATACGTTATCCACAAAACCGTAAGAGAGGCCGCGATCACACGCGCCAGGGCGTATTTGTGATGGGTTTGGAATCCGAGAATACCGAGGGAGAAATCCGAGATAAAAATTAATATCCGGAAAATCGAATCGTTGTTCTCCCAGCTCCTGCCGTAAGCGATCAGGCCTGAAGACTGGTCGGGCCCGGAAAGATATAGCGGCAGGAAGAGGACGACCAGAAAGACAATCAACACGAGTACTGCCCGCAGTATCCTCCCCGGGCTCGACAGAATTGGGCGCAGGACGAGGGGTATCAGGAAAGCGGGCCAGAGCTTGATTCCTATGCCCGCTGCGAGGCTCATGAGAGAACCCGGGTATTTAGCCATTGACACGAGCAGGACCCCGCCCAATGCGAAAGGAAGAACAAGCACGTCCAGGTGGACCGAGTTGTATATCTCCTTTACGAATAGAGGGTTCCACCAGTAGATCATGGCGTAGATAAGCGGCAGCCTCATGAGATTGAGTGAATAAAGAATGAGAGCTAAAGCTGCGATGTCGAACACCAGCAGTACCGACCTCCACGGCAGGAGGCTCCAGGGCTTTATCAGATACGAGAGCGCAAAGAGCGCCTGGGTGATGGGAGGGTATATGCTCCGTATGTGAGGGTGATTGATGCGGTGTATTATGTCGCCTGATTCTCCCGCGAGCCTGCTCAGTTCTTCGGGGACGTCACGGTTCTGAATGACTTGTTCAGGGGAATATTTATACGGGTTTATGCCGTTCGCCGTTACGGCACCGTCCCACATGTATCTGAAATAATCGTCTTCGAGCATCGGGGTCGAGAAAAACATCACGAGCCTGAGCGCGAGGCCGATAAACAACATAAAGCCCAGCATCGTACCGGCGTTAAACGAGTTGAGCGCTCTGAAAACTGTAAATATGTAAAGAGCGCCTGAGAGAGTGAGTATCAAGACGAGCAGCAGCACGGGCCTCTCTTTGAGCGGGGTCTCAGGCGAGAAATGATCCGAAAGGAAGGACAATATAAGGAAGAGGCCCGTAAGCGTCAAACCGCTCCATACAATCAGCCTCTTCGTATTTAGAGGACGCTCGCGCTTTCTCTCCCGGTCCGCTCCGAAGAGCAAGCTCATCGTGACACCCCGCTGTGTTCGGCTTCTGGTATCAATATACGCTCTTGCCGCTGTGCCTGGAAGGAGTTATCCGATTGTGGTTGGAAAAGAATCAGGCGGATGTTGTCGAATACGATCTCAAGCGTGCCCTTCGAGAAACCTTTCGGCGTCTATCGCCGCCATACACCCCGACCCCGCCGCGGTGATGGCCTGCCTGTATTTGCTGTCCTTCACGTCGCCTGCGGCGAATACCCCCGGGATGCTCGTCTCGGTGCTCCCGTTCTTCGTGATAAGGTATCCGAGCGCGTCCATCTCGAGCGTTCCCTTGAAGAGCTTCGTGTTCGGGTTGTGGCCTATGGCGATGAATACACCCTGGACCGCTTTTTCCGATACCTCGCCCGTCTTCGTGTCTCTGAGCCTCACACCTCTTACTCCTCCCTCCCGGTCCCCCAGTATTTCCTCCACTTCCGCGTTCCAGATGAAATCGACCTTGGGGTTTTTCAGCGCCCTGTCCTGAAGTATCTTTGATGCGCGGAGCTCGCCTCTCCTGTGGACTACGCTCACCCTGGATGCGAACTTCGTAAGGAACGTGGCTTCTTCGAGCGCGCTGTCCCCGCCCCCCACGACTATCAGCTCCCTGTCCTTGAAGAAAAAACCGTCGCATGTGGCGCAGGTCGATACTCCGTGTCCCAGTAATAGCTTTTCCGATTCTATACCCAGCATCTTGGCGGAAGCCCCTGATGCGATGATGAATGAATCGGCTTCGATGACCGTATCTCCGGCGGTGATTTTAAAGGGCCTCTTCGAGAAATCGACGGCGGTGACGGTTTTCATCACGCACTTCGCCCCGAACCTCTCCGCCTGCTGCCTCATCGAATCCATGAGCTCTGGCCCGAGTATCCCCTGGGGGAATCCGGGGAAATTTTCCACCTCGGTCGTCAGAGTCAGCTGGCCGCCCGCCTCCATCCCCTCGAACACTACCGGCTCGAGATTGGCCCTGGCCGTATATAGTGCCGCGGTTAACCCTGCCGGCCCCGAACCCATAATCACGACCTTGTGTCTTCGTTTCAAATCCTTTATGTCGGTCATTTCCGCTCCTGAAGAAAATGCATCTTCCGTAAACTCCGCTTTATACTACACCCGGGAAGCGGTATTTCAAGTTACTTCCGCCCCGCAAAATACCATTTAATTTTAGATAGCCGAGGGCACGGGAAAGATTCAAACCGGTGTTTCGCCGAAGGGCCCGGCGCATCTGGTAGAATAATGATGTCGTGCGTTCACTCCAGAGTATATAAGGGACTGTATGGGTATAAAGAGATTGCCTTTACATGGTGTACACGAGTCTTCAGGCGCGACCTTTCGCGAGTCCGGGGACTGGCTCGTCCCCGAGAGCTACGGCGATAGAGCGGGCGAGTACGAGGCGGTAAGGAACGGGGTCGGCATAGCGGACCTGTCTGACCGCGGGAAGCTCCGTCTCGGCGGGAAGGAGCATCTGAAATTCCTCCAGGGTATGCTTACCAACGACGTCATAAAGCTCGAAGAGGGTAAAGGGATGTACGCCGCGATTCTCACAGTGAAGGGCAGGATGGTTTCGGATATGCGGGTCTACCGTGAAAGGGATTCAGTGTTATTGGATCTCGAGCCGGGTTTGAATGCGAAGGTCGAAGAGCTCCTCAAAAAGTTCAGGCTCTCTTACAAAGCGACCATAGACGATCTGACTGAAAGTCTGGGTCTCATTTCCATTCACGGCCCGTGCGCGCCTCTTCTTCTTGAGGACATTACAGGCAGGGAGAATTTACCGGTGAACGATCTCGATCACGTGATAATATCCGTAGCCGGCCGCGAAGTGACCGTGATTAAAATCCGGAGGACCGGCGAAGAGGGCTATGATATCTACGCCGGCACAGACGGGCTCGCGGACGTCTGGGTACTCTTGATGGAGAAGGGTAAAGAGCATGGGATAAAACCTGTAGGCCGGGCCGCGCTCGAAGTGCTCAGAATCGAAGCCGGCATTCCCGTTTACGGGACCGACATGGACGACGATACTATTCCCATCGAGGCCGGCATCTGGGACGCGCTCAATTTCGAGAAGGGGTGTTACGTCGGTCAGGAAGTGATTGCCAGGATCAAGTGGAGGGGCCACGTAAACCGGCACCTTCTTGGATTCATTTCGGGCGGGGACAAAGTGCCGGAAACAGGTTCGGAGGTGTTTCTGGGAGAGAAGAAGATAGGGCGCGTTACGAGCGGCGCTTTCTCCCCCGCCCTCGGAAAGCCCATAGCCCTCGGGTATATAAGAAGGGAATTTAAAGAGCCGGGCACCCGGGTTGAGATTAGATCCCCGGACGGGTCGATCGAGCATGCGGAAGTCGCTCCCATCCCGTTCCCGGGCGGTAAAGCCGTTCAAAAAACGGAATAATAGCGTTCGGTTAAAAATTACTGCCCGTAATCCTTGATTTTATTTCCCCCTCTATTATAGTATCAGGAGGGTGTATTCTTTCGGGCCAAAAGCCAGTTAAGAAACAGGGTTTGGTATCTTTTATAAATCACTAATAACATTTTATTAATTTCTGTTCTATAATTTGGGTAGGAGGGTCTCGGATATGATATTCGATACAGTTCTGGGCTGGTTCTCGAACGACCTCGCCGTCGATTTGGGAACCGCTAATACGCTTGTCTATGTGAGAGGGAAGGGTATTGTCGCGAACGAGCCTTCGGTCGTGGCGGTACAGGAAGATTCGAGGGGTATCAAGAAAATACTTGCCGTCGGCAAAGAAGCCAAAGACATGGTCGGTAGAACACCGGGCTCTATCAAGGCGATCAGGCCTCTCAAGGACGGTGTAATAGCGGACTTCGACGTAGCTCAGAAAATGCTTGAATACTTTATCCGTAAAACCCATAACAACAGGAAAAGTTTCGTCAGACCCAGGATTATCGTTTCCGTCCCCATAGGCATCACGGAGGTGGAGAAAAGGGCTGTAAGGGAGTCGGCCGAGGCGGCAGGGGCAAGAGAGGTGTATCTCATCGAAGAGACCATGTCGGCGGCGATCGGCGCAGGGATGCCCGTGACCGAGCCTACGGGGAACATGGTTGTGGACATAGGCGGAGGCACCACGGGTGTTGCAGTGATTTCCCTTGCCGGAATAGTGGTCAGCAAATCGATTAAAGTCGGCGGCGATAAGCTCGACGAGGCGATACTCCAGTACGTGAAAAGGAATTACAACATGCTTATCGGAGAGAGGACCGCCGAGGACGTGAAGAAGAAGCTCGGGAAAGTGCTCGGGAACGGCGACATAGGCTCCATGAACGTAAAGGGGCGGGATTTACGGGCCGGGATTCCGCGCACTATCGAGATAACATCCGAAGAGGTTAAAGAAGCCCTCACCGAGCCCGTCAGCCTGATTATAGAGGCGATAAAACAGACCCTTGAGAGGACACCCCCCGAGCTTGCCGCGGATATAGTGGACAGCGGTATTATGCTCACTGGCGGGGGCGCCCTGCTCGGGAACCTGGACCAGCTCATCAAGGAAGAAACGGGCCTCCCGGTAACACGGGCGGAGGACCCGTTGACCTGCGTCGTTTACGGCTCCGGGAAAGCGCTCGAGGAGCTCGATCTCTTGAGAGAGGTCAGTATAGGTTACTCCTGAAAATCAGCCGTGGTTTCTATGCGCCATGGTTCTTTTGCTGATATGATATAGACATGGGTTTCTTCAAGCGCCGCACCATACTAATCGTTCTCGTTCTTTTCTTTATAGCGATACAGCTCTTTTCACTCGATCTCAGGGAAAGGAACAGTAAGAACCCGG